>JAAXQF010000412.1 GCA_012974435.1 Desulfuromonadales bacterium
TGCTGCATGCTGCCGGTATTCGGTGTATGCGCTGTCACCAGGGAGCCATCCTCCAGCTCAATATCAGCCAGAAAACGCTTATAACGTCGGACCAGTCGCCCTGCGACCAGCGGTTTAGGTAAAACCATCTCGACTCCTTATTGAAACAACTTGGTCTTTCATTGTAACGAGCAAGCCCGTCCTCTGCAAAGAGGAAAGCATTTGACTCTCAACCGTCACTCCCCTAGAATGACGTCGTTTTCATCGCCAACCACCTGATTTGTTGGAATTTTTGAGCCATCATGAGTATCGCAGACAATTCTGAAACAACACGACCATTGCAGCCCGACGCAGTTCGTATCCTGCCGCTGGGAGGGCTGGGCGAGATCGGCCTCAACATGATGGTCGTAGAGGCCGCTTGTGGTCTTTTGATCATCGACTGCGGTCTGATGTTTCCGGAAGCCTACATGCTCGGCATCGACCTGGTCATCCCAGACATCGCGGCGATCGCTGAACGAAAAGACGAGATCCGTGGCCTCCTCCTGACCCATGGCCACGAAGACCACATCGGCGCCATCCCCTTTCTGATCGAAGCTCTCGGTTTCCCGCCGATTTACTCCTCTCCATTAACCTTGGGACTGCTCGACAACAAACTGGAAGAACATCAACTGAAGAGTCGCGTGACCTGCAGGGCCATTAAAGTCCGCGAACCGGTCGAAATCGGCCCATTTGAAGTCGAGTTCTTCCGCGCTGCCCACTCCATTGTCGATGGCTGCGGACTGGCGATTCGCACTCCGGCCGGATTGATCGTCCATACCGGTGATTTCAAACTCGATCCGACTCCGGTTGACAACCAGCCCACCGACCTGGGCCGCCTGGCCTCTTACGGCGAAGAAGGTGTCCTGCTGTTGCTCTCCGATTCCACCAACGTTGAGAACACTGGCCAGACACTCTCCGAGAGGACTGTTGGCGATGCCTTAAACGATCTCCTGCCACGCTGTACCGGCAAGATTCTGGTTTCCACCTTCTCCTCGAACATCCACCGTATTCAGCAGGTCATTAATGCTGCCATCAAAGCCGAACGCCAAGTTATGGTTTCGGGACGGAGTATGGTCAGCAACATCGCCATCGCCAGACAGCTAGGCTACCTCCATATTCCGGATAACCTTTTGATTGACCTGCGCCAAATGCGCAACATGCCATCGGAACACGTTCTGATTCTGACGACCGGCAGCCAGGGTGAGCCCTTAAGTTCGCTCTCTCGAATTGCCATGGACGACCATAAACAAATCAGCATTGATCCGGGCGACACCGTCATCCTTTCGTCCAAATTCATCCCCGGCAATGAGCGGGCGATCACACACCTGATCAACCATCTTTATCGCCGCGGCGCAGAAGTCCACTACGAGACAACCAGCGAGATCCATGTCTCCGGACACGCCAGCCAGAACGAGCTTAAGACCGTGCTCAATCTGGTCAAGCCGAAATATTTTGTACCGGTGCACGGTGAGTACCGGCACCTGGTCAAGCATGCACAGTTAGCAAAGAGCATGGGCTGGCAGGCAGACCGGGCCATCGTCCTCAGCAACGGTACGCCACTGGTCATCTCCGAAAACGGGCACCATATCGAACCCAAAGTCGAAACAGGGCGGGTCTTTATCGACGGCAAGGGGGTCGGCGATGTTGGTGAGATGGAACTGCGCGATCGTCGTCACCTGGCAAACCACGGCCTGGTGATCGTCTTTCTTGCACTCAACCAGAGCAGCGGCGCCATCATCTCCGGGCCGGAGATTATTACCCGAGGTTTTGTTCCCGAAGAAGAAAGCGAGGAACTCCTCAGCGAAGCCCGTGCACTGGTCTGCCAGATGCTTGAAGAACACAGCCCTACTGCCATGGCTGACTGGGAAGAACTGCGCGTCGAAGTCCGTAAAATTCTACGTCGTCTCTTCAACAAAACCATGGCTCGCAGACCCCTGATTCTACCAGTTATCATGGAACTCTAACTGGAGTACCACAGGGACTGTCCC
>JAAXQF010000084.1 GCA_012974435.1 Desulfuromonadales bacterium
CTACAAACAGTCTGCGGGCCACCTCGGGACCGGCGAGAGCATGGTAGGGAAGACGGCAGAAGATATAGTTGGCATCAGGCCGATAGACCGTCAGTCCACTGATGGCACAGAGATCCTGATAGAATTGATCTCGATCCGCCCGAACCCGATCGCAACTGGCAAGGAACTCCTGTTGGTATTCCGGGGCATGAACCAGAAAAGTTTCAGCAAAGCCGTTGAGGTTCCAGATATGCAGCCCTTGACGAACCTGATCGGCAAAGAGTGCGTTGGCAGTCAGCATATAGCCGATGCGCAGACCACAGATACCGTAAGCCTTGCTCATACTCTTGAAGATCGCAAGATTCTTATACTTGGCGATATCCCCCTCCAGCGTTGCCCGGTCACGATCCTCGGCAAAATCGATAAAAGATTCATCGACGATGAGCATGCAGTCGTGCGCGGCCAGTTTGTCCAGAAGGCGAACCAGATCGGCTTTAGGCACCAGCAGTGAAGTCGGATTGTTCGGTGACACCACCACCGCAACGTCAGCCTTGCAGCGGATAGCCTCTGCCGCAAACTTATCCACGTCCAGTTGAAAGGACGGAGCATCGAGGGCAAACTCAATGACGTTTTCTGTAGGTGCTGCATTGGCGTATTCGTTGAACGACGGAACCGGAATAATCAGCTTTTTTGCGAGATGGCCGGAGACGATCTTGATCAGCTCTGCCGCCCCATTGCCCACCACAATCCGTTCCGGCGGTTGATCGATCAGAGTGCCCACTAACCCGGCCAAGACATTCTGAGCCACGGGGTAGTTCAACACTAATTCATGAATTTGGCTGGTCAACTGTTCAAAAAAACGCTCTGGCGGAAAATAGAGATTATAAAGGTAGGCGTGATCGATAAAATCATGACGCCAATAGCCGCCATGCTGGCATTCAATTGCTTCGAATTGCTGCTCTTTGGCAGCATAATCCTGATCTGTCATATTTTGTTCTTACCTCATCCACGCTATCGAAAATTGTTAGCAGCCATACGACCTCTTTACACGAACAGTCAAGTTCAATGATTTAATAGAGTATCCATATCCGGACACAAAACCGGCAACCAAGCCCAATTCCATTTCCGGAGCGGGCTGATCAATCGGAGGCAACCAGGGGTGAGGAGAGTCGCATAGGTTCACCCCGATTACTTTGTTTTTTCATATTGACCGCATTCCGGGATCGGATACTGAGAGACGCCCGAAGAGGAGACAGACTCTCATCCATATCAACCTGAATCTGGGAAGGCTCAGGAAACATTTTCTCCGCCGCGCTCAGGTCCTCAAGGGTGTCAATCTCATACCAGCGATCGGCGTCAAAGAAGACCGGCGCAAAGGTGAGTTTCTCCTCAGCGACCAGTTCGGCGAAAACAGACTCGTAATATCCCTTCACCTTCTTGGCGGAAATGTGTCGATCCAGTCGTTCCCAGATCGATTGCCAAGTGCTGCGGGAGAAGCTGTAGATGTTTACGGTCTTGAAATGAGCGGCGTCATTGCGGTTCACAGCGCCAAGCCAAAGAGCATCAAGTTGTTGCCGCTCATTGAGCGTCACCGTCGTACCGTTCATCCACGGCAGCCGTTTTGAGACAGCGATTCGGTCAGGTTGAAGCATCGGCTTAAGCATCTCCGGGTGAAACACCAGATCGCTCTCAATCAGGAGAAAAGGTTCGTCAATCACCTTTCCGGCAAGCCATAACGAGTAAATGTTGTTGGTTGTTTTATATCGCGGACTGGCGACATAGGTGATTTCAATATCAGCATACCGGCTACCGAGATGGTCCTGAATAACTTCTGACAGGTGTCCTACGACCACAACCAAACGTTTGAACCCGTGACTGCGCAGGGAGCGAATCAACCTTTCAAGGATGGGGATTCCATTGACTTCGACAAGACATTTGGGTGTTGAATCCGTTAATGGAGAGAGTCGACTCCCCGTGCCGGCGGCCAACAACAAAGCAGTTCTCACCGGGGTCCCATTATCTGAA
>JAAXQF010000142.1 GCA_012974435.1 Desulfuromonadales bacterium
GCACGAAAGAAGGCGAGCCCAAGGGGCGACCCGTTCGTTCTGCGCGACGGATATCTTCAATTCTCAAGACGACCTCTCTGGAGGACAAAAATGCATTATTACGGGGACACACAAAGGATAGCACTGTGCATGAGATACGGCAGGTTTCTTGAACCTCCCGAAAAAGCAACATATGAATTGCCTTTCCGGGAGGTTCTTGCCATCCCTCACAAAAGCAACTCATGTGTTGCTTTTGTGGAAAGCTCTTTCCATCTTTCACGAATAGCAACTTGTATGTTGCCTACTTGAAATAAAGAAGCTAATATGTTTCCTGTGGCCCAAAAAGCAATACAGGAGTTTACAATGACAAGACATCTACTACAGCAGCTAAAAAAAAGACGCTTAAAGCTGGGACTTAAGCAAAACGACATGATGATGCGCATCGGCGTATCCCGTCAGCAATACCAACGCCTGGAGGCAAAGGGCAATCCACGACTCGACACTCTGGAGTTGATTGCCAAAGGACTGAACGTCGAACTCATGCTGATCCCTAAAGAAAAGGTGAGTGCCGTAATCGCTGTGCTCGAAAGCGTCGAAACAGAACGGAAGCCTGGGCAGACAATGGCCCATGAAAAGAAAAGCCTGTCTGACGACCCCTGGCAGAACCTCCTAGAGGATGATCAATGAACAATCACGGCGCAGAGGAAGTCAACGTACTAAGGCTCACATTGCACGGAAGGCTGGTTGGCTATCTGGCCGGTTTTCAGGACGGTCGTAATGTATTGACCTTTGCCGATGAATATAAATCGGATGCAGGCCGTCCGACGTTCAGTTTAATTACCCACCCTAGATTCCCACGCGCAGAGAAGCTGATAGCGGAGCCTTGGTCGCGCAACCACAAACTGCACCCCACACTATCCAACTTGCTCCCGGAAGGATCATTAAGGGAGCTGATCGCCCAAGGCCTCAAAGTGCATGTCGATAACGAGTTTTACATGTTCTCGTATTTGGGGGAAGACCTGCCTGGCGCGTTGATTGCTGAACCAATGGAGCCAGACGAGGTCCCAGCGAGTGTCTTGTTTGCTCATGGCCAAGCCAAAGCCGTTAAATTCGAAAAGGACGCCCGGGAAAACAAATTCTCTCTAGCCGGCGTCCAGATGAAGTTTTCCATGAAGCAACAGGATGGCCGCTACAACCTGTCCAAGGGGGATGTGCTTGGCGACTGGATCGTTAAGACACCTTCAACCAAACACAAAGATGTGCCGCTCAATGAATTCACAGCGATGTCACTGGCGTCCATGGCAGGCGTTGATGTGCCTGAAATTAAGCTGGTGCAACTCGATAAGCTTGACAATCTGCCGCCAATCAATTTACCCGATGAGAAACTGGCCCTTGCGATAAAGCGCTTCGACCGCAACGACGATCAGCGAATCCACATGGAAGACTTTGCGCAAGTATTGGTGAAGTACCCGCATGAAAAATACAACTCCGCTAGCTACGAACAGATAGGCAAAATCCTTTACAACTTCTCCGGAGATGGCCTGGCTGACACGCAACAGTTCGCCAGACGTCTGCTGGTTAACATCCTCCTGGCCAATGGCGATGCGCATCTAAAAAACTGGAGCTTGCTCTATTCCGACCAGGTCACACCGCGACTTTCCCCGGCCTATGATATCGTCACGACGAGCGTTTACATTGAAAACGAAAGGCAATACGCTCTCAACCTTGGAAAAACGAAGGAGTGGAATAACGTCACTTATGCAAACTTTGAGGCGTGGGCCAAGCGAGCTGGTGTGCCATGGCGCGCGATAAAGCCACACCTGAACGACACCATGGAAAAAGCACGAAGTTTATGGCCAGAGGGGATAAAAGAACTGCCCATGAACGACGAGCACAAGGATAGACTTCAGGCTCATTGGGCCAATCTTCAAAATGATTTTAGGATTTAATGATTTCGTCAACCCGGCATGCAAACAGAGCCTAAAACAAAGAGCCATTTGGATACCCAAGGAAAACAAAGAGCCATTTGGATACCCAAGGGTTCAAGGGTTTCGGGTGTTGGGTTTCGGGGACACCCTACTTAATTGCCTTCCTTGGACCGGACTTCATTTCCCGCAACCTGCGGTTGAGCAAGAACCTGTTTCGCTTGCTTCGAAATCGGCGATGAACACCCACACATGGACCCTACAACTGCAAGGCCCATGAATTGGAACACCCACCTTGCCGCTGGAATTCTTCATGATAGAATTATTCTTTGACGATGGCCCACAATGGAGGTCGACAATGCTACAGGACAAATTAAACGCTATGAGCGCTGCCGCAGCAGAAAAGCTCCCACCGGAAACCTGGGCCAAAATGCTGCAGGCAAAAGAAGATTTGGGGAATTCAGACATTCTTCAGCGGACAATCAAGGTTGATGAACAATTCCCTGATTTCAACCTGGCCAATGCGGACGGCACCACCCTCAGTTCGCAGGAACTACGTCAGCAGGGCCCCTTGCTGGTTACTCTTTTCCGGGGAGTTTGGTGACCGTACTGTTGTGCGGAGCTGGAAGCTCTGCAGGAGATCTTGCCGGAGATCAAAAAAACCGGTGCCAGCCTGATCGCCATCTCACCGATGGTGGCCAAATATACCCCGCAACTGGTCCACAAACTGAACCTCGAGTTTCCGGTGCTGAGTGATCCGGGTCAACACTTTCTGGAACAACTGGGCGTCGTTTTCTCTCTGCCGGCTGAGCTGATCGAAGTCTACAAAGGTTTCGGCATCGATCTGGATCGTTTCAACGGTGACAATACGTGGCGGTTACCACTGCCGGGGCAGATCATTGTTACCCGAGACGGTGTTGTGCGTAACGTTGAGCTGAGTATTGACCATACTCAGCGACCCGAACCCACCGCAGCGTTGAGACTGTTAAAAACGATGACATAAGCAACAGGAAGGGTTTCGGGGGCAGCCTAGAATGGAGTTCTGGGGACACCTCACTTAATTATCTTCTTCGGCCCCGTTTTCTTCTTCCGCAGTCGGCGATTAAGAGATTTCTCCAACGTGTTGATGAACGCGTCGTTCCCCAACGGTCTACCGCTACGTTCCGCCCGTCGGATATTTTCATGCCGCCAAGCCTCATCTGTAGAAGACAAAAACTCTCCCCAATCTTCGATGAGATGTCCAAGAGGTGATGTTGCCAACAGAGGGTCATTATACTCGCCGAGATAATGCCGAGCACTGCTCCAGGGGTAGTCTCTGGGTGATTTGGCTAATCCTGCCTTGACCGGGTTCAGTTCAATATAGCGAGCCGTGGCAAGCAGGTAATTCTCATCCATGGGGAAGGAATGAAAACGACCTTGCCAGAGATGCCCCCTCCATCCCATCCGGAAATTGATCGCCCTGGAGTAACGCCGGTGGATTTCTCCAATAGCTTCGCCAAGGCTCTCTGCCTTGTCTGGAATCGCAATCAGGTGAACATGGTTGGGCATCAGACAGTACGACCAGATTTGCATGCCATGCGTTTGGCTCCACTCAAGGGCCAGGTCGAGATAAAGTTGATAGTCTGATTCGTGGAAAAATGTGGATTGACGTCGATTGCCACGCTGGGTGATGTGATGCGGAAACCCAGGCGCAACGACGCGTGCGAGACGTGCCATAACTCCCCCCCTTTTAAACATTGCAAGACACAAAAACAACAGCGGCTATTCTAAAAGAATGAGCCGCTGCCTGCAACGCGTATATTTGACGGTGAATTAAGTGAGGTGTCCCCAGCTCCCAGTGAGCGAACAAG
>JAAXQF010000017.1 GCA_012974435.1 Desulfuromonadales bacterium
ATCATCGGCCGCAGGCTCAATTCTTAACAGATCCTGCTCTGTCAGCCTTTTCAGGTAATCACGTCGTGTCCCGGCGCGGGACAGTTTTCCGGATGAAGTCCGAGGAAGGGTGTGGGCGGAGACAAGTTCAATAATGCAATCAATACCCAGTTGTTGATGTATCTCGGCAGCTATCCTGCTCGAAAGCTCACAACGTTTGCTTTCATCCACCTCACGGTATTGCACGACCATGACGGCTGTATCTGAGCCATCTTTTGCCGGGATCGAGATTGCTGAAGCATCGCCAGGCCTGACTTCAGGCTGCTGCTCGGCATAATGCTCTAGGTCCTGAGGCCAGATATTGCGGCCATTAATGATAATCAGATCCTTTTCACGGCCGGTAATCACAAGCGTTCCTTTGTCCATGTACCCGATATCCCCCGTATTCAACCAACCATCGGCGGAAAGGACCTCGGCAGTTGCCTCAGGATCTCCGAAATAGCCGGTCATGACACTGGGTCCGTGTACGTGGATAACGCCGCACTGCCGGTCTGGAAGGTTTTCACCCTCCTCGTTTTGAACAACGATCACATGACCGGACAACGGAGCGCCACAGTTCACCAGCCTCTTGACACGCTGGTCCTGAATAAGGTTGTCGGCGAGGGGCAGGGCTTCCTGATGTTCTGACAAGTGCTCCGCATCTATCGTATCGATAATGGCGCCCTGGTCAAGTGGTGCAAAGCTGACAGCAAGAGAACACTCGGCCATGCCATAGCTGGCGACAAAGGCTCGAGGGTTAAAGCCGAAAGGAGCTAGTTTCTCTGCAAAGGCCTCAAGAATCTCGGCACGAATTGTTTCGGCGCCGACTCCTGCAACGCGCCAGGCGCTGAGGTCAAACGGCTCTGTTTCGTTTTGGCGGATCCGTCTCGAGCACAGATCGTAACCAAAAGGGGGGCCGAAAGAGATCGTACCCTGGTTGCGGGTCATTAAGCTTAGCCACAACCGTGGTCGCATGGCAAAATCGCGGGTCGCGAGATAATCAACCGAAAGTTGCGAGGCCAGAGGCGCCAAAACAAAGCCTACCAGGCCCATGTCGTGATAGTAGGGTAGCCAGGAAACACACCTGTCACCATGGCGAATTTTGAGACCATCTTTGGTGATGCCGGAAAGGTTGTGCATCACAGCCGCGCCGCTGACCATGACGCCTCTCGGGAAACGGGTGCTCCCGGATGTGTACTGGAGGTAAGCCGTCTCATCGGATTGCAGAGGCTTGAGGTCGACATCCAGTTCGACAAGTTCGTCAAAATCTTCAGTCTTACCAACTAGTTTCAGGCCTAACTCGCTGCTGGCTTCTAGCAGGAAAGGCAAAAACTCTGCTGGTGCCATTGCAACAGTTGCCTGACTTTTAACCAGTAATCCGCGCAATTGTTCGACATAAGATTTATGACCGCCCAGGTGAATGGCGGCTGGCAGCGGGACAGGAGTGTAGCCCGCATATTGGCAAGCAAAAAAGAAACGCGGAAAGTCCGGGTGGGTTTCCGCGATAATGGCGACTCGTGCGCCTCTTTCCAATCTGAGGCCGAGAAGACGCTTGGCGAGAGACCGGGCGCTTTTCCTGAGCTCTGCATAGGTGAGAACAGCGCGAAGTTCCCCGCGACCGCTATAGAAGTTGAATCCGCTTACGCCTTGCGCAGCATAATCCAATGCCTCTGCCAGATTGGAGAAGTCGGTAGTTCTCAGAGGAACCTGGCTTTGTGTTGGTGTAGGAGTAAGTGAGGTCATTTCATCCATATATATGAGCAATGTTAATGCCAACATGTAAATCAGTCGCATTCTAGGCGAATCATGCCCTTTTTGTCAAACTACAAATGAGTGATCTGTTGCAATTATACATATTTATTGTGGCTGGTTTGCTACAGCCAGAGCAGTTGGTCTTCTCAAAAAAAAACAGATTCTTCGTCGGAGGACAAGTCAACATGACTTTATTCAAGAGATTCTTTCTGCGAATGCCTGTTGAAGTGTGTGCAGAATCATCTTGTTTGTCATTTCTCCGACCTTGTTGGCTTGGGCCAGATCAGGCGGACCGGGCCAGCCCGGGTCAATAAACTTCTCTTCCTCAAAAAAGCGGGGGTGAGCGTAACGAGGCAGAACATGAAAATGTACATCTTTGTCGACCATCATCAACATAAGATAATTGATCTTGTCGTACGAAAAACAATGACCAAGGTGACGTTCTATAGCCGCGGCTATCTCTTTCAGTTCCGAGAAAGCTTCAAGGGTTATATTTGAGAATGTATCACTTTCATCTTTGCAGATAAGGACAAGAGCGCCCAGGGTGGCCTGCTGGGGACGTAACAATAAGGCCCAATGCGCATATTCCTTGATCAATGTATTGGGGTAGCCGAATTTTGCCATCGTAGAGTTCATTAGTTTTAAGCCTCCCGGAGCCTTGTTGTTAATTTATCGATAACTTTCGGTACTGATTTCTGCGATTATCTTCAGTCAGTTGACCAGATAAAAAAAGTTTCAATATTCAGATCATGACAAATATGTTACATGCTAACCGAGGATTGGGTATTATTCAAATTATCAAGTTTCTGATCATTACCGGGGCCAACAGTGGAAAACAGTGGGGTTAAAGGCAGTCAAAGTAGTGGTGACCTGCATATCGTGCCGATTGTTGGTCGCCAGTTGGTCGAACGCTTCATCAAGGTTCCATGGTCGTTATACAAGGACGACCCCTGCTGGGTCCCGCCGCTGATTTTCGAAAGAAAATGGCACCTTTCTGCAAAAAACCCTTATTTTGAACATGCTGACTTTCAGGCCTGGATTGCCTGCCGCGGTGAACGTGTTGTTGGCCGGATCAGTGCCCAGGTTGATCGCTTGCATTTACAGCAACACAATGATGCGACCGGTTTTTTTGGGTTGCTGGAGGCAGAAGATAATTCTGAAACCTTCAGAGCCTTGTTTGAGACCGCCGAAGGGTGGCTGCGCCACAAGGGTATGCAGCGCATTCGTGGGCCGTTCAATCTTTCAATTAATGATGAATGTGGTTTACTGGTTGATGGTTTTGACAGCCCCCCACCGATCATGCTGGGGCACGCTCTGCCCTATTATCAATTACGTGTAGAAGAGCAGGGCTATTGCAAAGAGCAGGACCTGTTGGCTTATCGTGCTCACCCTGACATCTCTCCACCGAAACATCTCGATGTTCTTGCCAGACGTGCCGGGTCTAAAGTCAAAGTACGTTCGATGCGTCGTGACCATTTCAGCGAAGACATGGAAATCATCCGGGATATTTTTGAAGACGCGTGGTCTGAAAACTGGGGATTCATACCCTTTACACCCGCCGAATTCACTGAGCTTGGCAAAAGCCTCAAGTTCCTTGTCGATTTTGAATCGGTCAGGATTGCCGAGGTTGACGGCGAGCCTGCGGCAATGATTGTCATGTTCCCCAATATCAACGAGCTTATCATGGACTTGAACGGGTGTCTTTTGCCGTTTGGCTGGCTAAAGCTCCTCTGGCGTCTGAAAGTCGTCGGGGCCAAATCGGCTAGGATACCGTTGATGGGCGTCAAGCGTCGCTACCAGGGGAGCAGGTTGGGAGCAACACTGGCGATGATGGTTATATCACCGCTCCATGAAAGAGCCCGCAAGCAAGGGATCAGAGAAGTGGACATGTCGTGGATTCTTGAACAGAACCAGGGAATGCGTAACATCATCGAAACAGTAGGCTGCGAACTGTATAAACGTTACCGCATTTATCAGAAGGATTTCAATTAAGCATGATGTCAGCAAAACCGCCATTTTTTGTGGTCATCCTGGCCGGAGATCGCGAGCCAAACGACCCGGTTGCCCTGCATACGGGGGTCAGTTGCAAGGCGCTGACACCCGTCTCCGGGCGTGCGATGGTGCTCCGTGTGCTCGATGCACTGGAAGGTGCCCATGATGTGAGCACACCGATCCTGGTCGGTCCTTCAATGACTGCCGTCGAGGAGAATGCAGAACTCGCTGAACGACTTCGTTCAAACCAGGCTCAATGGATGGCCCCGCAAGAGACTCCCAGCACCAGTGCTTTCAATGCCTTGCAGTCGTTACCGGAGGAGGTTCCGGTTCTGCTGACCACGGCGGATCATGCCTTGTTAAGCCCTGAGATGCTTGACCACTTTTGTTCAAAAGCGCGCGAAAGCGGCTGTGACGTTGTGGCCGGTGTGGCCCGTCATGAACTCATTGCCGAGGCTTTCCCCGGATCGAAGCGTACAGTCACGAAGCTCAATGACGGGGGCTATTGCGGGTGCAATCTCTTCGCATTTCTGACCCCGCAAGGTCGCAAGGCAGCAGATTTCTGGCGCAAGGTGGAGAAGGAGAGAAAGAAACCCTTGCGCGTCATCAAAATCATCGGCTGGACAACCGTGCTGCGTTACCTGCTGGGGCGGCTTTCTCTGGAACAGGCCTTGAGCCAGCTGTCAAAAAAAATGCATCTGAAGGTGGGGGTCGTCCGGATGCCGTTCCCTGAAGCTGCCGTCGATGTGGACAAAGTCGAGGACCTGATCCTGGTCGAATCGATCTTGGCTAAAAAACAATCTGGTTAGCTATTTCGCTCCAGTAAAGCATTGGGAAACGTAAAACAGGAAAAGCAAAAGACCTGACTCACGCCCGTTCGCTTTGCTCTCTTGAGACGCAGAGAGCGCAGAGTAAGAAATAAACGACAAAACCTTGCCATGCTGAAAACAAGTTTTTAACGATGTTAAGAGGATGTATTTAAATGAAAGATGAAATAGTTGGCTACACAACCGGTGTTTTTGATTTGTTTCATGTCGGACACCTCAGGCTTCTAAATAGAGCGAAAAGCAGATGCGACAGGCTGATTGTCGGCGTGAGCACAGATGAATTGGTGGCGGAATATAAACGCAAACAACCTGTTATTCCATTTGAGGAGAGGGCTGAGATTGTGTCTGCATTAAAATGTGTTGACGAGGTTGTCCCTCAGAAACACAGAGACAAGGTGGCAGCTTATCATGAAATAAAATTCGACATCATGTTCGTCGGCAGCGACTGGAAGGGCTCTGACCTGTTCAATGAGGTGGAGTCTGAGTTGGCGGGACATGGGGTGGATGTCGTTTACTTCGAATACACCAGCAATGTTTCTTCAACATCGCTGCAATCAACGCTTCAGGCCATATATGACGAGGAATCTCTGGTAAAATAAAACCGTCTGACCATTAATGTATGGCCGCACTCTTCACTTACTGGATCTAACTTGCTCATCAAACGTTATATAAACCGTGAGATACTGACGCCGCTGTTGGCCATCTGTTCCATCCTGGTCGTCATCTTCTCCGGCTATTCTGCGGCACGCTACCTTCCTGATGCTGTAAACGGTCTTATGACGGGCAAGACCGTCCTGGCTCTGGTCTCTCTGAAAATTTTGATTGCGTTGGAAGTCTTGATTCCGATAACGCTCTTCCTCTCGGTCATAACCGTTTTGGCCAGACTGCATGCCAGTTCTGAAATCATAGCGATGCAGGCCTGCGGGCTTGGCGAGCGCACCCTTTTTGGCTCGGTTTTCCAGGTGTCTCTTGTCGTCGCTGTGGTCGTTGCCTCCCTCTCTCTTTATGTTCGCCCTTGGGCTTATGAGAAAAGTTATTGGCTGAAGGCTGACGCTGAAGCAAATTTCGACCTCTCCCGTCTCCGACCAGGTCGTTTTTACGAGATTGGCGAGGACCATTATGTCGTTTTTATTGAAAAACTTGATAAGTTTCAGGTCCGTGCAAAAGGCGTCTTTATAGAACAACGCGGGGAAGCCTCACGCAAAGTAACCCGCGCCAATGAGGCCTGGCAGGAGATAGACCCCTTAACCGCGGAAAAGAGCATTGTTCTGCGTGATGGTTATCACTATGAATTCATGTACAAAGACAACAACACAAAGCTTATTCACTTCCAGAAGACCCGAATGGCGCTGATTCCCAAGCAGGTCGAATCCTCCGCCTATCGCCGTAAGGCTGCACCGACAAAAAGTCTGTTCAAATCGACAGACCCCGCGGATATTGCCGAGCTACAGTGGCGGTTTTCTACTGGATTTTCCACGGTCTTGCTCGGTTTGCTCGGTGTCCCCCTGGGCCGCACGGCACCGCGTCGTGGGAAATCTGTGCATGTTTTCCAGGGGGTTATCATCTTTGCTGTCTATTACAATATGACAGCCGTGGCTAAAATCTGGATGGAGCAAGGGGTGGTTGGCTCTTTTCCGGGGGTTTGGTGGCCACAGCTCCTGCTTGTTTTATTATTCATCTTGTTGCTAAAGCCTTTTCGTTCAGGCGACCAGTCATAAATGGCTCATTGGAACTTTTTTGAGGACGGCTTTCTGCTCCTATGAGAATACTCACTCGCTACATAAGCCGCCGGTTAGCGTTCGGTTGGCTCCTGGTTTTCTTCATTATGACCGCCTTGTTCTCTTTTCTTGAACTGGTCGGTCAACTCGATGATGTCGGCGAGGGCAGCTACCAGGTGAAGGATGCCTTCATGTACGTGGCTTACACCATGCCGGGTCGAGTCATCAGCCTTGCTGCGGTGAGCTCTCTAATGGGAGGGATCATAGCTCTTGGCACGTTGGCCAACAGCGATGAACTCCTGGCGATGCGGTCTTGTGGGTTTTCCGTTTTTCGTATTGCGCGTGTGGTGTTGATCTCCGGCAGCGTGATTATGCTGGGCGTGCTTTTGTTAGCCCAATTTGTTGTGCCATCGCTGGAACAAAAGGCAAAGATCAATCGAGAGCTCGCGATTTCCGGGGAAGGAGTGTTGCTGTCGACAGGCGGTTTCTGGACCCGGGACAACAACCGTTTCATCAATGTCCGTTCGTCCTCTTCCGGTGCTGGTCTTGCCGATGTCAGCGTGTATGAATTCAATGAGCTGGGGAAACCGGTCAGATGTGTTACTTCTGAAGAGGCTGAAATCCTTAAAAATGGTGAATGGCTAGGCCGTGATGTCAGGCAGATTACATTCTCCGATGGAAATGTTTCTGATCAGTTGCGGCCGTCCCAAGACCTTGGTGTTCTGCTCAACAGAAAACAGGCGGATATTTTGAGTATCACACCCGACATGCTGTCTCTCGATAAACTTTATCAGTACATTCAACTCTTGAAGAAAAGAGGGCAGGATGCCGACCAGTACGTTCTGGCCTTATGGCAGAAGGCAGCTCTGCCACTCAAGGTGGGAGCGATGATTTTTTTCTCGTTGCCTTTTGCATTCGGCCCGGCTCGGGAAGCCAACCCCGGTCGCAGGGTGACACTTGGGGCTATCGTAGGGATATCTTATTACTATTTTGATCAGGCCCTCGGTTTTACCGGGTTGCTTCTTGGTCTGCATCCGGCGTTTACAACCTTGCTCCCTCTTGCAATAATCACCCTGATGGCCAGCTGGCTGCTATTAAGGGTGCCCTAGGCTACTTCCCCGAAAACCGGAAGAACCATCTCAGCCGCCGTCCTTCCAGTTAGAAGTGCGGGATGTTTAGTGCTACTTGCTGCTCTTCGACAAAGCTGCCCGATTTTTCTGAATAACGCCGAACAAACATGGTCAGGTCCCAATCCGCACCAATTCGACTCAATCGGTAAGTATTGTATGAGGCGTGGTGACTTGATGGTTGAGACAACTGTGACGCGGAGGCCCCACCGACGACCGAAACATAACCGCCAGGGGTCTGCAGCTTTGACAGGGTAGGGTTGTGTGCATGACCGTGCAGTACAAGCTCAGCACCATGACGAGCCAGAATATCGGCAAACGCCCTGCTGTCTGTGAGACGCTTACGCCAGTTGACGAGACCAGGGACAGGTGGGTGGTGGATCAGAATTATGCGCAAAAGGCCTTTGTTACCGGTCTCTTGTAAAATAGCCTCCAGCTTTGACAACTGCTCCTGGCCAAGGCTGCCAATGGCTAGCAGGGGCAGGCTGGGTGTCGCTGAGCAGAGGCCAATAATAGCAACCTGACCACGGATTCGCACGCTAGGGAAAAAATCAGCGGTTTTGGAAGTCTCCCGCTGCGTGGAGTCGGATTCCAGGTAGGGGGCCCACATGGCGCAAGAGTCGAGCCAGTCTTTTCCCCAATAAGCCTCATGGTTGCCGGGTATAACGGTCACCTGATCAGGGGAACCAAGGGAAGGTAGCCATTGTCCAACTTCTGCATATTCCATAGGGAGACCGAGATGGGTCAGGTCGCCGGTCACTGCAATATGATCAGGACGTGTGTTACGTAAATCATCAACGAGAGATTCAATGATCTCGCGACGATGGATATGCCGTCTTTTGTGCCACCACGAGCAGTAGCCCAACATGCGTTTGTTCAGTAACTGAGGGATTTTTACATCGTTTAATGAGGTAAGATGAAGGTCAGAAAGATGTGCCAAGGAAAAGCTGTCTGGCCCGCGCGATTGTGCTGATCTGTGTTTGCCCTCTGTTTCTACAGGCTCGTTCTCTGTCTTTACATCCACCATTCTTGGAGTATATAGTAACAACCTTGTTTTTTCTACTGATGATTCTGCCTCGTCTGGCCATTTCATCAGCTTGGGTCAGCCGGAAAAGACCTCAAGTAGCCCCTTAACTTAGAGCTTATAACTATGCCAATTAAAGCACGTATTATTCAGGAGAGCCCTGTTCTTTTGTGGGGGCTTTCTTCTCGCGAGCGCCTTGAGCGTATGCTCAATAAAGCCGGGGTCGAAACGACTCAAGATGACACCGATTCTGTCAACGAAGGTGACACCATCCTGCTTCTGCGCGGAGACTTTCTTTACGACCAACGGATTATCGTCAGTATGATTGACGACATTGGGATCATTCTGGAAGTCAACACCCCTCAAGGGCCCCGTCCAGTTGCCGCACACGTCACCGGTGACCGGGCAGAAAGCATAGAAGGTCTCCTTTGTGATGAGGCCCCTGATGGTTGTCCGACTGATTTGCGCAGAGAGACTGCCGAGTCGCTAGTCCCTGTTTATCAGAAAAAGCTACGCAAAATTGACCCGCCATACCTTTTGCCGATCTCCGAAGAGAAGCGACGTCCTCTGGAAAAACGTCTCTTTGCCGGATCTTACAAGGGCGTTACAGATCTTGTTACGAAATGGCT
>JAAXQF010000299.1 GCA_012974435.1 Desulfuromonadales bacterium
CCGGTGATCTCCATGCGTTACTGAAAATTGTGATTTATAAGACTAAAGACTCTTGCAATCAAGCAGGGCGACAATGTTCCTCTTGGATAAAAAATCGGTTCAATAAAATATCAGTCTTGTTTCTTTTTCCCGTCAAAGATTTCCACCAACGGGATACCTGCTGATCCCGATGGTGGTTTGATCCTGAGAAATGTTGCCAGAGTCGGCACTATATCAATGGTATGAACTCTGCGATGAACATGCTGAGCAGAGATGTTCATCCCCCCAAATGCTATCGGCACATAAGTGTCATAGCGCCAAGGTGAACCGTGTGTTGAGGAAACTTCGAGTCCATCAAAGTCGTTGATAAACCAGTGCGGCTCGAAAACGAGATAGATGTCTCCAGACCGGTTCGGGTTGAAGTTATCCAGAATCGCCTTATTGATCTGGGTATCGGGAAGGTTCCCCTCGCGCAGTTCACTGCTGGAAACAGCCTGGGCAACTCCCTCGAATTTCAGAAGTTCCTTGGCAACAGCCTGTTCGACGTCCCTTATGTTGAGCCCGTGTTGCTGGATCACTTCATGATTAAGATAAAGGTAGGGGTGGCTGTAACTCTCAATCAGCTCCGTGTCGATCCCGAACTTATCCTTTAACGCCTTGAATGCCGGGTCTTTATCCCAGCTTTGGGGATCAACGAATCCAGACTGAATACCAAGTTCGTTCAGGTAGCCAGGCACTTCTGGAGACCCATGGTCAGCTGAGAGCACAATGAGAGTATTTTCAAGCCCCACATGCTCATCGACGAAAGCGAACAGGTCAGCCAGGCAGCTGTCGAGACGCAGGATGTTATCTTCAGATTCGAGGCTGGATGGACCGAAGATATGGTTGACGTAATCAGTGGAAGAGAAGCTGACCCCGAGATAGTCAGGAACATCATCGGTCCCCAACTTTTCATTTGTGATCAGATTCTTTGCAAACGCCAGGGTTATAGGCATCATAATAATAGCTGCTGGTGACAAATTCGCCGTTGGCTTTTGAGAACCAGAAAGCCTTTCCGCTATGGCCCGCCATGGTCACCGCACCGCGATCTTTGACCGAAACGGCAAAAACTTTAGATTGACCGGCAGTATGGATAGCCATTTCGTCACTGAGCGTCGTCACCATAATGGCTGCAGGTGAGCGGCCGTCACTTTTTGCCGCCTTCTGTGTAGAATCGATCTCAGCATCTTTGTCAACGCCTGCTCCTGCCGTAAGCAGTCGGTAGCGGTCATCCTCAATATTGTATCTCCTCCGACCTTCGCTTCGATCGAACCAGAGATTGGCGATCATGCCATGCACAGCGGGAGTTGCACCGGTTGCCAGGGTCGTATGACCAACGACGGTTTCGGTGTTTGCATGGGTGTGGTGAGCATCAGTGTATAGGGCCCCTTTTTCCCACAGATAGCGGAAACCGTTTTCACCCAGGCGGTCATAATAGCGGTTCGGCAAATCACCACGCAGTGCGTCCACCGTAATCTGCAGGACGAGACGGGGAGTCGTTGATGCGGCAAGCAAAGGGGTAGCCAACACCAGCACAGCCAGCGATGTAATAATTATCGAGATATTTACTCGGAAATTCATTACTTGCTTTCCTTTTTTCACTTGTCAAAGATTGATCAAAAACGTTTAATCAGGTTGACGTTGAAAAAGTGGATATAGTTCGACGAATAATCACCCGCGAATTCTCCGGCGAGCGCTCCCCGATTTTGATTGATCTCCGCATCTCCGGCATCAAGGAGCTCGTAAGCACATCCTACCGTCATGTCTTTACTGAGATCATACTGAAGCCCTGTTGCATAGCGCCATTGTCGGTCCAAGGGCATATCGGGAGTACGGTCGCTGTCACTGACTGGAGATTCGTCATAGGCAATACCCATAGACAATAACCAGGGGTCGTCGAGCTCATATTGGAAGCCGAGGGCGAAGTGCCAGGTGTCGTCAAAGTTGCGGTCCTGGGTCAACTGCGTCGTTGTTGTTGAAGATAATGTGATCGCTGTCTCACCGAATGAACTCCACTCTTGCCAGCCGATATTTCCCAATAAGGCCAAACGGTCAGTGACCTTATGGTATGCACTGAACATGACGGCCTGCGGCAGATTCATCTCCAGAGCCACCTTGCTACCAGCCAGACCGATGATGTTGGCGATGCCGCTCAAGGGAGGCTGCAAGCCCTTCAAATTAGCAGAGTCTTTGTATTCAAAGTCAATCTCCGACCGATAGGTCAGTCCGAAACGGGTTGTGTCACTCTGTTTATAGAGGACTCCCAGGTTGTAGCCAAAGCCCCAGTCGTCATCTTCAAGTTTTAATTGACCATCAGGTTGATTTGCCCCCAGATTGCGTATCGCCGTTTTCTGCTCCAAGGTCGAATTGACCATACTGACTCCGGCGCCAACCGACCATTGGTCATTGATCCTGTAACCCAGGCCGGGATTGATGCCAATCGTCAGAAACTCAGCTTCTTGTACATAGTAACGACCGGCCCATTCCTTACCGTAATCAAGGCCGAGACCGAAGAAGGAGCCAACACTGACACCTAGCCAAAGGTTCGGTGACACTTTATGAGCATAGGAAAATGAAGCCGCAGGGACCCCTGTCTCTTATACACATCT
>JAAXQF010000140.1 GCA_012974435.1 Desulfuromonadales bacterium
TGCGCAAACCATGCAGAATATCGAAAATACTCAATGAATCAGCATCGCGGCCCAGTTGATAACGTCTGAGATTGTTGCTCCGCACACAAATTTCGCTGACATAACCGAGACTAAGCAATTCCGAGAGGATGTGTTCACACAGCCGCGGCGGGATTCCCAATTGCAACGCCAGGCGTTCCTTGCCGAGCGGTTTCTGAGCACGGCGGAAACGACTGGCCAGAGCCACGAGGATGATCAGGGCGACACGCTCGTAGCTGTTGCGACTGACTTCGTTTCCATGCAGATCACGGCCACCAGTCTGAAGGTTCTGGCGGGCATAGGTGAATTCGAGGCCGAGCAACACAATATTCCACGAGATATAGACCCAGATCATGAAGATCGGTAGAGCCGCCATGGTGCCGTAGATGGCATTGTACTTGGCCACCCCGACCTGGAAATTGACATATGTCCACTGGGCCAATTGCCACAGCGTCCCACCGAGAACCCCCCCGGCAATAGCCGCAGGCCATTCAACCCGCGTGTTTGACATAAAGACATACAGAATCGCGAAGGCGATCCACATCAACAGATAGGGCCCCATCTTGAACAGGGTCAGAATCAGGCTGCCTGATCAGCGGACGCATCCCCTTGACGCCCCAGACATGGTTAAAGCTATCCTCGATATTTGAAAGCAGGGAGATCACGGCAATCAGCAGAAAGAGCAGACCAAAAACCCCGAGTTTTCCGACCTGGGTGTTGTTGACATAGGAGAGGATCGAGGTGACGACCTCCTGAGAGCCGACATTCAACTTCTCGAGAATCAACGGCTCCAGGGAATTTTGCACCCCGAAGGCCTTCAGCAGGGCAAAGGTCAGAGCCAGCAAGGGCACAATGGCGAGCAGGGATGAATAGGTCAAGGCAGAGGCGCGCAGCATACAGCGATCCTGCAGAAAATCCTGGATAACCAGCACCGCAGTCTGCAACTGGCGCAGAAAAAATGCCTGGGGCTTACTCAACTGTCGCAGATCCTGCTCCCAGAGCAGACGATGCCAGTATTTCTTGAAACGCAGGCTTCGGCTTTCGGTCGATCGAACCATGGGGGTTCCTATCAAGGAAGCTATCGATTTTGCAGCTGTTAGCCTGGGGCGATCTACGGCGGGGATGAGCCCTAAAGGCCTATTATAAGCAGTAGCATAAGATCAACACTCTCACCACCCGTCAATTATCATGACTTCAGGTCCACAGATTGTCAATTTAGCATTTTTAAAAACCTGTTGCCCCAGTCGGTAGCATGACACGGTGAGAGGCGCTACTCAAAGATTTCATTGCGGTAAACCTGAGAGAAAGCCTCACAGGCAATAAAAAACAGAAACGGGGTCAGGACACCGACGCCGCCCCACCCGTAGCACCGAACCATGTTCGCTTGCTCCGTACCCCCCATCGTGCCCTTAAGAACCTTCCTTTGCCAGGAGTTACCACGTCTAAAACAACTACAGTTAGTGCGATCAAATGGGCTCCTTCCTGGTCGGGACACCCCTGTTATATGCAACAGACTGGGTTTCCCTACTCCGCTGGGAAAACCTAAAAAGGCCCCGGAAGATTACTCCCAGGGCCTTTTCAGTTCATGCATAAAGGGCTGCTACGGCATAAAAATATTCAACTCCGCCTCACCGTCACCACCGACAAAGGTGACTGTCGCAGCATCGGCGGAACTGATCAGATCCCCGGTCACGATCACCTGAGTCGATGCCGTCCCATTCGAGAAAGTATAGGGGTAGTTGTAGAAATCGATGGTGCCATCATCATCGACATCGACAGCTATGGCTGCAGCATCGTTGATGTCCATCAGGGAATCGCCATTCAAATCGTCAGGGATACCGTTGCCATTGGTATCGACAGCGTTAACCCATGCGACATCATTACCGCCTTTCCCATCGATATCGAAGCCAGCAGCAGCAGTGAAGGTATTGAAATACACGGCTACGTTAAAATCGCTAGCCAACTCCTTAAACCATGAATGTCCTGCCGCTGGCGTAGTGCATGCCGTCTCATCTGCTATGACCTCTATGCGACAAATTCCATACCCCGACAACCAACTATGAGGATCAAGGGGTAGGTCGGCAGCATCACAGAGGGCTTGCGAAGTATTTACGGCGCTCGCACAAACATCTTCATTGCCTAAGAACGTCACAGCCGTGAATGCCCCTAACGATTGGAACGGCACAGGGATCTCGTCGCCGCCGTCATCCAAGATGATCCCACGACTGGTTGTTCCGGTAGCCTCAGTAGCAGGAATGACCTCAAGTGTGAAACCTGCCATGGGAGCAAAACAGAACCGACCCTCATCAACAGTCGTCGCACTGTCATCACTAGACGCAGCAACCGTTATCTGCTTGGCCGACCCAACTGGCAGATGCCGGACATCAAACTCAGAAGCGCCACAGCCAAGATTAATCGTATCGACGTTGGCCGGATAGGTAACATAAACATCCGCCAAGCCATCCTTGGTCA
Organism: Desulfuromonadales bacterium; assembly: GCA_012974435.1. Classification (GTDB taxonomy): domain Bacteria; phylum Desulfobacterota; class Desulfuromonadia; order Desulfuromonadales; family BM103; genus M0040. Next base: position 2,491 of record JAAXQF010000140.1, read on the forward strand.
CTGAGACCCCAGTGGTCAAAGTGGAGATATCATCCTTGAGC
>JAAXQF010000197.1 GCA_012974435.1 Desulfuromonadales bacterium
CTCACCTTCGGCACCACCATGATCGCGGTCAGCATCGTCGCCGCCACCTTCATGGCCGGCCTGGCCATCGGCAGCTACCTGCTCGGCAAATTTGCCGACCACGAAACCAACCTGCTGCGCATCTACGCCTACCTGGAGCTGGGTATCGCCATCTTCGCCCTGCTCCTTCCACCGACCCTCAAGCTGGTCACTTTACTACACACCACCTTCAGCCAACATGCCGTTGATTATCCCGGACTTAATCATTTTGTCCATCTCAGTATCACGATGATACTGCTGATCCCCCCCACCATCTGCATGGGTGGCACATTCCCGCTGATGTGCCGCTTCTTTGCGCGCAAGAAATCGGGCGGGCATATCGGCCGCCTCTATGCCATGAACACCCTCGGTGCCACTCTAGGTGCCTTTCTGGCTGGCTATTTGCTGATTCCGTATCTCGGACTGCAAACAACCAACATGGTCGCGGTCTTCATCAATCTGGCAATTGCCGCAATCTCCTGGCAATTGTCCAAGACCATCGGCACCACCGCCGCCGCCGCCGATGTATCTAAGGTGACCCGCGCCGACCAGTTTGAGCTGGCCCGTAGCCATCGCCTGGTGCTGATTTCCATCGCCATGATCGGCTTCTTCTCGATGGCCTATGAGATTCTCTGGACCAGGGTGTTTCTGCTGTTCCTCGGCAACACGACCTACGCCTTCTCATTGATACTGAGTTCCTTTCTGATCAGTATCGCCATCGGCGGTGCAATCTATGCCCGCATGGTCCGCCACGACTTCGACGAGAAGAAACTCTTCGTCCGCCTCACCCTGCTGATGGGCCTGTCGATTCTGATCACGGTCCCCTTCTACGACAGGTTGCCGCATGTCTTCCTGTGGGCTCATGAGATAGCAGGTGAGCGCTGGTGGATGCTATCGCTCCTGTCGGGAGTCATCGTCTTCGGGGCCATGTGCATCCCGTCCATCATCTCCGGCTCCCTGTTGCCGGCCGCCATCGCCATTCTCGATCCGGGCAAGGTCCGCACCGGAGAAGGGGTCGGACTGGTGGTTCTGCATAATACCATCGGCGCAGTCCTTGGCAGCCTGATCGCCGGCTTCTTTCTGATCCCGTTCATCGGCACTCAGTTCAGCTTCCAACTCCTCGCGGCCGCCAATATCCTGCTCGGCATCACACTCTGTATCAATTCTTCTACGCCCCCCTTCAGCCACCTGCGGCGTCCCCTCTCTCGCTGGTTTCACCCCATCACCGCGGCCTGCGTGCTGACCCCCATGCTGCTGCTCCTGCCGCCCACGTGGAATCAAAACCACATGAACAGCGGGATCTACTACTATGCCCCGATGATCTCGGCCCAGGGCGGAGTCGACAAGGCGATGCAGGGCTACCGGGTTATTGAAGTTCTCGAAGGGATCGACACCACAGTCGCCATCAAGGAGACCCCCAGTGGCAACATCCGCTTCTTCACCGTCAACGGCAAAACTGACGGCGGCAGCGGCAGAGACGTTGCGACCCAACTGCTGATAGGCCAGATCCCGCTGTTACTGCACCCTGACCCTCAGGATGTCATGGTCATCGGCCTCGGGACCGGCATTACCCTCGGCGGCATCAAGGAACACCCGGTCAAGAAGATCGACTGCGTGGAGATCTCCCCCGGCGTCGCCGAGATCTCGCGCTATTTCGACAAGGAGAACCGTCTGGCGCTGGAGGATCCACGCGTCAACCTGACGATCAACGACGGCCGCAACACCCTGTTGACCCTTGAAACGCAGTACGACGTCATCGTCTCCGAACCCTCCAACCCCTGGCAGTCGGGCAACGCCAACCTCTTCACCCATGAATTTTATCGCCTCGCCGCCAGCCGCCTAAAGGAGAATGGCATTCTTTGCCAGTGGCTGCCGCTCTACGACCTGAGCCCGGAAAGCCTGCAGGTCGCCGCCCACACCTTCATGGAGACCTTTCCCAACGTACTGGTTTTCAAGGTCGACTCGGACATGATCATGATCGGCTCCCAAGGGAAGGTCCAGGTCGATTACGGCCAGATTGCCGAGCGCATCGCCCGCCCCGGAGCCAAGGCCGTCCTCGCCCAGGCCGGCATCCTGACCCCGGCCGATCTTATCGCCAAGCATTACCTCTTCTCCGAAGATTCCCTGCACAATTTCTCCAGCGATGCCGCACTCAATACCGACGACCGGCCGATCCTCGAGTTCAGCTATCAGCACAACCTGGGACCGAACGCCTTCGCCAACAACCTGCAGAGCAACCTGGATGCCATCCATCAGGCCAGCCTCGGCGAGTCCCTGCCGCTACAGAACCTCGGTGGCACCAAAAAAGAAATCGCCTCCACCTTCAGAGAACTCAGCGAGAGCTGTAGCAACGCTGGCAGAGACCAGGAGGCGCGCTACTTCCTGGCCCAGGCCGAAAAAATTCGGCGCAAATAGTCCAAGCTGGCCGGCCTTCTGCCCCTGCCGCCCAGGCATGAGCGGGGAGGCCGGCCTCCCACAACCGTCAGCGGCCAAAAGGCGAAACGCCCTGCGCCCCCTCCCCTCTCTACGCGCCATCCTTGAAAAAACTGATATCACCTTTGCCCAGTTCGACCAATACACTGGTCTGACCGAAAAGCCGCTACCAGATGGTGCCGGATGGGGGGCATGATGACCGCCCGGTGATTAAAACTTCATGGGATGAAGCGGTTGCTTATGCCGCATGGCACAGGGAGAAACCGGTCACGCCATCCGTCTAGCGACCGAAACGGAGCGGAATGCGCCGCACGAGGCGGCACAATAACCGATTTTTGGTCGGCCGACAGCCCCAAGCATAACCATTCGAATTGCCAGGGTTATGATAGTCAGTGGAACATTCAAAAAAACCGCCCAGGCAGGTCATTCCAACCAAACCCCGATACCCTTTACGCTATGAACGTCAATGCGTAGAAATGGTGTCAGGATGGTTACTTTGTCAACTGCGAAGGTGCTACAGCCTGCAGTGAAGCACTGCCCCAGCGTGGATGCCTGGCGCATAACCCGCAGCGGTTCAATCCAATGCAGCGCTGATTAACGCCAGCGCTGCACGATCGATCTTACCATTGCGACTCAAAGGCAACTCTCTTATCGGGTGGATTCTTTTCGGGACCAATGGCTGCGGTAAACTTTGACGAAGAGAAGTTTTCAACTTCTGCTCGTTGCAGCGCTCCGCAACAATAAAGCCGCGCAGAGCCTCGATACCTCCGAGGTCGGAACGGATGGGGATCACAGCCACGGAATCACAACCGCTGCATTGGCGTAGGTGGTGTTCAACTTCTTCCAAGGTGACGCGGTGTCCGCGAATTTTCAACTCATTATCGGCACGACCAAGGAAGTGAAATACGCCCTCTTTATCCTGACGCGCCAAATCCCCGGTGATGTACCAGGATCGCAGGCCATAACTGGGATGCTCAAGGTCACGGAATTTCTCCCTTGTGCGTTGCGAATTCTCCAGATAACCCGTCGCGACATGCGGTCCGGAAACCGCGATTTCCCCCCGAATTCCAGGCTCGGCGAATGACCCGTCTTTATTTACAATCGCAACAAAAATGCCTTCAAGTTGGGTCCCCAATGCCACGCTGCGTGTTTCATCAACAACTGCGGCGTCCAGATCGCAGGTATGTGCCAGGCTGGCAATAATCGTTTCGCACTGCCCGTAAAGGTTTACAACTACCCCGTTCGAAGTCGCAGCCTGCCACAGTCTGGCTGCCGCCTCAGCGAGCATTTCGCCGCTAAAAAAAGACAACCGGAGCGAGGGAAAGATCCCCGGCTTCAACAACTTCATCTGCGCCATGATCTTTATCAGCGAGGGGACGCACGTCCAGACCGTCAAACTATTATCGACAATAAACCGCCCCGGAGCCATCTTTTGCGCGTCGGGAACAACATAGGTACTGGCTCCGGCACCCCAAGAGACAAAAAGGTCCATCACCGAAAAATCGAAAGAGAGATCAAAAAACTGGGAAAACCGGTCGCTCGCCACAAAAGGGTAGCGTTCACAGAGCGCGCGAATAGAGAAATCGAGGCTTCCAGCCCTGGTGATCACGCCATTCGGCTTGCCGGTGGTCCCTGAAGTAAACACCAGGTAGGCTTCGGCTTCCGCATCAACAAATGACGGTTCAGTTATGTTGACCTGTTCAGGCAACTGCCCATAGCATGCTATTGACTGGCCATGAATGTTGTCCATATCACCATCAGCCAGAAGAATTCGTCCTGCATAGGCTCGAATAAGCTCAGGCGTCGCCCTTTCGAGCATTTTTCTGTCAAAAATCAATACATCAGGACTGGCACTTTCGATAATTGTCGCCAGCCGTTGGTCGGGAAAGGCTGGATTGAGCGGCACGTAACTAGCCCCGCTCCAACAAATACCGAGAATTCCCCGGTATGCGCATATTTCACGATGGGCAAGAATCGCCACCCGCGTGGCTCTGCTGTTCGTCGCTTGCCGCAGCCAAACAGCAATGCGGCATGCCTGTTCAGCCAACTCTCGATAGGAATAGGTCGAGCCGTCGACCCAGAGCGCCGGGTTATCCGGATTATTGATAGAATTAAGGTAGAACGGATATGCGGGGTTGTAGTTCACAGTAAAAATCTCACATCACCAAATTATTGCTGTTGTCGTAACTTCACAAGCGCCATCTCTTTAATTTGCGCCGAAGCGGCACGGAAGGTCGGCAACGCATCGTGCGCCTCGGGGAAAGAACTTTGCGGCATCCCCGTTTCCCCGTCTTCAATTGCGGCAATGGCCTCAACCAGCAATTCTCCGCACAGCACATTGATTCCATGGAGCAGGCCAGGATAGCTGCCTCCGGCAACCGGCTCCAGTTTTTGTCGCACAATAATCGGGCCGGTATCGACATCTTCGTCGATAAAATGAACCGAGACACCTTGCGGCAGATCGTGAAGAATTGCCCAAACATATGGGTTGTTGCCCCTGACCAGTGGCAGATAGCCGGGATGGACGTTGACAACGCCAAGTGGTGCGAGGTTTATGATCGGAGGCAGAATAATGCGGGTGTCGCCCAATACGATGAGATCGGGCGCGACCTCCCGCAAGATCCTCTCACATTGCGCGTCATTGTGATTTTCTACTTCAACATGTCGAACTGTCTGACCGGCGATAATATCATGCAGTGAACGGGGCAGAGGTATCTCCGGGGCGATTCTCCTTAATTCCCCGTTTAAGCTGTCGCGGCCCTTTTGGGCTAGGCTCGACCTCTCCTCGATGACAACCGCCGGCATCAATCCCGCATTGACGAGGCAATCGAGCATGTAATTGCCGCGTGGTTGATCCAGCAGGTTGAGATAGGCAAATTTCAACACAGAACCTCTCGTACGGGAAAGCAGCCTCAGCGTTCCAGCTCTGCGTAGGAACCATCATCCCGGTGCACTTCGCCGCCGGAAAGAGGTGGATTAAAGACACAGATAATGCGCAGCTCGGTTTCTGCAACCAGGTAGTGATTTTCATGTTCATTGAGGGCATACATGGTTCCTGGATTGAGCGGAATCACCCGCCCACCATCGACAAGCTCCACCTGCCCCTTGCCCGCGATGCAATAGACCGCCTCGACATGATGCTTGTAGTGAATCAGGGTTCTGGTGCCGGCGAAAATAAGCGTGTCGTGCAGGGAGAAACCCATGCCATCCTTTTTCGTCAGGAAACGCCTGCTGCACCAGTTTCCATTCGGGGCAAGAACATCCTGCTCCGTTGCGATAATTTCTTCCAGTTTTCGAACGATCATCTCAATTCCGTCTTTATTGGCAAAAAAAATTGAAAGCTCAGCGGACAAAAAGCTCAGCGGCAGCCTCTTCCAGCAGGGCGAGACCCTGTTCAAGCAGATCCCTTTCGATGGTCAACGGGGGTGAAAGCTTAACGACCTCCCCGTTGGGGCCGCAGCACTCTAGCAACAGCCCCTTTTCAAAGCAGAGGCGAAGAATCTCCTGGGCATTTCCCCGCTGCCCGAACTGCACCCCATGCAGCATCCCCTTGCCCCGAACCGACAGGATATGCGCAGCATGGCGGGCCGCGAGTTCACGTAGACGCTTGGCTAAATATTGGCCGTTAAGACCGACCGCCTGCGACAGGGAACTGTCCTGCCAATATCTGTGCAAGGCCTCGGTCGCCGCAACGAAGGCAAGGTTGTTGCCGCGAAAAGTCCCGTTATGCTCCCCCGGCTTCCACTGATCGAGCTCCGGCTTCATCAGCACCAGCGTCATGGGAAGCCCCATCCCGCTTAAGGATTTGGAAAGCACGACGATATCCGGATACAAGCCCGCGTCTTCGAAGCTGAAAAAGGGTCCGGTACGTCCCACTCCGGTCTGGATCTCGTCGACAATCAGCAGCACACCAAATTCACGACAGACATCGCCCAGGCCCCTGAGCCATTTCGTAGCGGCAACATTGACCCCCCCTTCAGCCTGGGTGGTTTCGACAATCACCGCCGCCGGCAGATCAACACCGCTGCCCGGGTCCGCGATAACCTTTTCCAGATAATCGAGGGTGTTGACGGCTGGGCCGAGATATCCGTCAAAGGGCAGGAAGGATACGTTATGCCGATCGACAAAGGCCTGGTTCCGAAAATAGCTGTTCCCCGTTACCGCCAGCGACCCGAGGGTATGACCGTGATAGCTGTTGGAAAAAGCGATGACATTCGAGCGTTTCTTTACCAGACGAGCCAGCTTGAGAGCAGCTTCAACCCCGTTGGAACCGGTCGGCCCGGTGAATTGAACCTTATAGTCAAGCTTGCGGGGCTGCAGGATCAGCGCTTCGAAGGTCGTGAGAAAATCGGCCTTGGCGCCCGTATGCAAATCGAGGCCCTGGATCAGGCCGTCACCGGCAATGTAGTTCATGACCGCCTGCTGCATGGCGGGGTCATTGTGGCCATAGTTCAAGGCGCCGCCACCGCTCAAGAAGTCGATGTAGGAGCGCCCTTGTGTATCTATAATCTGTGAACCCTTGGCAGAGGAAAAAACCGTCGGAAATTTCCGGCAATAGCTGCGGACATTCGACTCAAGGCGCTCAAATATATTCATGAAATTCTTTACAAGGTAGATTGGCGGAAGATTAGCCAGTCAGGGCCGTCAACTCAAGAGACAACAGACCAAGTCGTACGGAAATTGTTACATCAAGTTAACGCAACTTCCTCGTTGCTGTCAATTCGAACAATCACGCTGGCAAGCTGGGCTCAATCTCGATATGACACAAACCATAATAAGGTTCAGCCTTGTAATCCAGGCCCCGCTGTTCTGCATTTTCACGGTCCTACTGGTGCGCAGTGAGCGTTACTCCAAGTGGGCGTAAATTCATCCGGGCAGGAAAAAAGCGACCTTCGTTCCTTAAAAGCGTTGAACCTGACAAATCGCTTATGTCATTATGTGGCCCTGCTGTAAAATGTGCAACATCAGTAACCCACCCTAGCGGAGACCTATATGCTGATTCGATTTTTATTGCTTCTTTTGCTGCTATGTGGTTGCGAACAGGCACCTACGGTTTCGCCAACGGCGCAAACCTCTGGCAATATAGCCAACTCTGCCCCTAGCCTGCAAACCAAAACATTCCTGGCCGAGCCCGATCGGGCGACTCTGGTCGAAACACCCGCAGAAGCAATCCCACTGTGGCGCCAGTTTGCCAACCCTCAGAAAGAAGAGGATAAGCCGGCCCTCCTGCTCTTTTCGCAAAATCCTTTTTTAGAGCCGATCCCTAAAGCGGGCCTGCAAGCAGCCCTGAAGATGGCGCAAACCGGTTCGGCAGAAATGTTCCGTGAAAAGGCCTCCATGCAGGCCCCTGCTCCCCTGATTTATCCCTCCATGGCCCTCAGCCTGGCAGTACAGGCCGCGCTGTTTTCTGAAATCATCTGGGTTTTGCCACAACTCAAGGCAGATGCTCAATTTTCACTCGAAACCTTTCGCCAACAGCTGCAAAGCTCCGGCATAGCAACGGCAAGTGAAGCTGCTTCCTTTATCATGACCGATCAGGGAATAACCGGAACCATCCGCCAAACTCCGGTCCGGGCCATACCTCACCCTGAGCTGCAAGCGATCAATAAGCCGCTGGTACTCCACTTCGATCTGAGTTTTTTCAAGGCCCTCTATATCAATGAAATCAAAACCCCCCTCTACTCAATGGTCTATCAGAGACTGACCGCCCTGCGTGACCTCCAGCCACAGGTTGCCGCCGTCAGTATTTCGCTCAGCAACAGGACTGATGATATCTCTCTGCAAGTCCGTTTTCTTGGTGACTTGTTGGCCCGACTTATCGCCGCCCCGCAGCAACTGGAGCAACCGCTATCAGCCAATGATGATCGCCGGAGTGAAGCCCTCTATCTCTCCAATTTTTTTCAAAACGAAAAACGGCTTGAGCTATTTCTCCAGATGGAAGCAGAAGCTCCGCAACAGGCCGCGGTCCAGTACGATCTGTACCGCGTCTACTCCGAACTCAAGCGACCAGATCAGGCGCTGGCACATCTGGCTGCAGCAGTCCGCCTCGACCCGGTCTATGCGCGGGAATACCTGGCCCAGGCAGAAGCCGCAGTGGAACAAGAAAAGCTCACCACGGCGCTGGGCTTTCTCGATCTCGCCGCTAGTGCCGACCGACAAAACCCTTTTATCCTGATCCGCAAATGTGAACTGTTGCAACAATCCGGGCATACCGAAGCGATTGCCCCCATGCTGGAAAAGCTCCTGCAACTGCCCTGGTCGCAGCTTTACTATCCGGATATGAGAGCCAGCCTAAAAGAACGATTCACGAGTTCCTGAAGGGGTCAAGGGCCTCCGGCTACGCTGTGTGTCGCAAGCCGAACCATTCTGGTAATAGTTTCGAAATGGTTGATATCGAAATAGACCACCGAAAAATCAACGCCAAATTCAGCTTCCATAAAAACGGCGATATTGACCGCAGAGAGGGAATCGATAAGCCCTGAGTCAACCAGAGAGTCATCATCCCCCGGCAACTCGGATATCCCTTCTTCGGCCAGAAGTTCAAACACCCTGCCGCGCAACTGCTCTGCTATTTCATCACAACTCTTCATGATCTGATCCCGAAT
>JAAXQF010000198.1 GCA_012974435.1 Desulfuromonadales bacterium
AGTGGCCGAAAGCCAATGGTCGCAATACCACTGGCAAGATAACTCTCTCTCTCGAAGTCCTGCTATAAGGCACAGCAGCCACTTTAATCTTCTGCTATCAGTCCATCCCTGTAAGTAGCGTAGCCCTGCCGCAAGTGACGGTTTTTGCTGGCAAGGGCGACCACCCTGCCCTATACTGAGCGCCATCATAATGACCGAAAGGAACAATCTCATGCGCCGCCACTTTTCCCGGTTACCCATCTTGCTCTTTCTCGTTCTGGCGCTCTGGGGCTGCCAGCAGCAGCAGGCAACGCCGGACACACCGAAACAGCTAAAACTACTGCACCAGCCGCTCGAACCACTCCTGGTCGAACTGCCCGGCGCGGCGATCCCAACCTGGCGAGAGAGTCGCGCCGCCAAGCCGGCACTGGTCCTGCTCTCGGCCGATCCCTTCCTGCGTCCCCTGCCCGCGACACTGGAGACGGATATCCTGCAGCTGGTGGCTCGCGGCAGGGCCGAAACATGGCACCAGAAAGCCACGCCGCAGATCGCCGACCCGCTGTTGCTGCCGCAGATGACGGTGACCGCGGCCCTCAAGGCGGGACTCTTCTCCGAGCTGATCTGGGTGATTCCCACAACCGAAGAGGCGCAGAGCCTTTCGGTCAAGACTTTCGCCAAGCAGCTCAGCGATTACGGCGCCCTCACGCCGGAAGAGGCCGCCGAGGTTAGGTTCATCGACGGCGTCTTCACCGGCACGGTGTACGACACGCCCTTCCGCGCCGCGCCGCTGGCCCAACTGCCCACTCTCGCCGGGCCGATGGTCATGCACATCGACGTCTCCTACTTCCAGCCGCTCTACAAGGGCGAGATCAAGACCCCCCTCTTCCCGCTGATCCACGACACCTTGGCAACATTGCGCGAAAAACGATTCGAGGTCGAGGCGGTCACCCTCTCGCGCTCCAACCTCGACGGCAGACTGCCACTGGAGGTTCGCTTCGTCGGCGACGCCGTTGCGACACTCTTGCGCAGCCCAGAAATGCTCGACCAACCGCTCCCAGTCAACTGGAAGCGCCGCGCCGACGCCCTGTATCTTGGCAACTTCTTCCAGAAAGAGAAGGTCCGCGAGCTCTACCTGGCGATGGAGCAGGACGCCCCCCGAGACGCTTCGGTGCAGTTCGACCTCTACCAGATCGCCCGCCAGTTCAAAGAGGGGGAGAAGGCGCTTGCCTACCTTAAACGAGCCGTTGCTCTTGACCCGGTCTACGGCCTTGAGTACATGAACCTGGCGCCGATGGCAACAGAGAAAAACCGCCCAGAAGAGGCGTTGCGGATGCTCGACCTGGCGATACAGATCTTCCCCGAGTTCCCCCTCCTCCGCCTGGAGAAGGCGCGCTATCTAATCAACCTGAAGGAATATGAGCGAGCCCGCGGTATCATCGATGACCTGCAAACCCTCAAGCACTCCGCTGTCTACTACCCGGGACTGCCGCAGGTTCTCTCCGAAATAAAAAAGGCCAGCCAGGAGGGCGGCCAGATCGAAGGCGGCACGAACTAAATGGAAACCTTGACGGCACGACCTTTAATCCTAATGGTTTTGTTGACCGCCCTGCTGGCAACCGGCTGCGACAAGCCCGCAGAGCTACCTGCCCCCACCGAGCACATACAGCAGGCAGTGCCGCAGCAAGCTGAAGAGCGCTCCGATCCGCCGGCACCACCTATCTTCGAAGATTTCGAAGGCATGCCGCAGCTCTCCCTCTTCCCCCGCGCCGGCGACTATCGTCCCGAGGACGGAGACGAAAAACTCCCCTACTGGGCCACCTTCATCGACCACCTGCGGCGCACCTCCGGCGTGGTCGCCCATAAGCAACAAGCACAAGGGGTCAAGTCGCCGTTTGACACACCTATCACCAATTTGCTAAGCTTATCCGCCTGAGTCGACCCCTGCGTATAGAATATCCCGGTGCCTGGTATCACGTCATGAATCGCGGTCGTCGCGGTGAAGAAATTTCCTCTACATCTGAAGATTTTACGACTTTTATCAACCTGCTCAAGGAAAGCAAGGCCCAGGAACAGGACGCTCCGAATGATGCATGGGTCAAGTTCAACCTCTACCGCTCGGCTGCCGAAAACAAGGAGGGCAACGCAGCTCTCGACTACCTCGCCGAGGCCGTGACTCTCGACCCTCTTTACGCCCTTGAATATCAAGAGTTGAGTAAAATGGCCTATGAAAAAGGTCGTCCTGATGAAGCATTCCGTATGCTGACTCTGGCTTCGGAAGCCTTTCCTCAGGATCCGTTCATCAAGCTGCAGATGGTTCAGCTGGCACATGAGATAGGCGAGAAGGAAGCTGCGCTACACCTGCTGAATCAGCTGCGCAACCTGCAGTGGTCTGACTGCTATTACCCACAGATGTCCGGTTACCTGGTTGGCTTAACCTCCTTCGTGCAGAGCGGCGAGGTGTCCACTGGTCAGGCAGCGATAGGGGACAAGGAAGGCGAGCCGTCGCTTGCATTGATTATTCCTGACGAGGACACATCCAGACAGAGGGTCATGCACTCTAATTAATTCGGTGGTCGCTACCACCTATCTATTTATTGAGTTAAAATTAGAGCGTTAACCACTAATTTATGGAGGTTTTAGGCCTTTGAGAACTTCATTTTTCCGGCACCTGACATTATCACTGTTATGCATATTGCTAACAGGCACCATTTCCTATGCAGCCGACTACACCGAGCCTACAACAAGAATGGAGTTCGTGTTAATCAAGGGTGGCACTTTTACAATGGGCGACTTGACAGGCACAAACCAGTTCGCACTGCCAACGCGGGAAGTCACAGTGGATGATTTCTATATGGGTAAATATGAGGTGACTTTTGTTCAATATGATCAGTATTGCACAGATACTGGTCGAGCAAGGCCATCAGGCGGGGGATGGGGTCGTACTGGGCGCCCTGTCTTCAATGTCAACTGGCATGACGCTGTCGGTTTCACTGAATGGCTCAGCCAAAAATCAGGAAAGACTATCAGGCTGCCATCGGAAGCTGAATGGGAGTATGCTTATCGTGGTAAGACCAAGACGGCTTATTGGTGGGGGGATCAGTGGCAGACAGGCAAAGGCGCCTGCGATGGCTGTGGATCCCAGTGGGACAAAAAAAGAACTGCTCCCGTTGGCTCATTCCCACCGAACCCCTTCGGTATTTACGATATGACTGGAAACGTATTCGAGTGGACTCTTGATCACAGACATAACAATTACAATGGTGCCCCGAGCGATGGTAGTCCCTGGGTTGAAACCGAGCACCTCGGTTCCCGTATTGCTCGCGGAGGATCTTGGATGATGAACAAGAATGAACTAAGATCTGCCGACCGTAGTTGGGAAGAGTCCAGCACCAGATTCAATCAGGTTGGCTTCCGTGTCGTCATGGAGCAATAGAGCCCCTAGGTTTAGAATAAAGTCGATATTGCTATTTGCGCAGCGATAAAATTTTTTAAAAGGCCCCATCAATGTTCATTTGTTCATCAATGATGTCACCAAATTAAATACTCCACCGTTATCTGCACAAAACAGACAGTCAGCATTTCGAGCACAAATTGCTCATCACCGACTTACTTCATGTTTTCTCCTAACACAGGTTTGGTATGCTAAACGCCAGAAAAATTATTTTTATAAGTGTGTCTGTTGTCAGCGCCCTGTTATTGGCAATCCTTTTTATTTCAGAGGAAAAGATGCCCTCGTCACAGGTCGGAAGTGAGGCGCCGCCCAAAACGGAAACCCAGAGCAAGGCTACTGCGAATCAAGAGAGAATGCCCCTGCAAACAAAATTATTACTAAAAGATTCTGTAACACCACATTTTTTTGAGTTACCGACTGAAGCTGCCACTATCTGGAGAAGATACAAATCTATACAACCGGCCCTTTTACTGCTTTCAAACGACCCTTTTCTGACTCAAGTCCCAAAGGCAATGGAGTCAAAAGTTTCAACACTTTTGAATTCTTCCAACCAAGAAGAGATTCGAAGGAGAAGCAACCCACAAATGGCATCCCCTGTCCTTTTCCCCGAAATGGTTATTGATGCCATTTTGCCTGAGAAGATGTTCAGTCATTATCTATGGGCAATCCCTTTAACAGAAGAGGAAGACCCGGTGAGCGCTAAAACTCTCCGAGAGAGGATGCTTAACCATCGACTGGCATCGAAAGAAGAGGTTGATACTTTTGTAGATGATCCTAATGGCACGATTCGAGGAACGGTTCGGGATGTACCTTTCACAGCCGGGGTTCTTGAATTGCTTCCTAGTCCAGACACCCCACTCATATTACATATTGATTTAAGCTATTATCAGGCTCAATACACCAATGAAATCAATACGCCAGTTTTTCAACTCATCCAGGACACAATGAAACAGTTACAACAAATGGAGTGCAATGTTCTGGATGTAACATTTTCATACGGAAATCTGGATGGTCGGATTGCACAGGATGTTAGATTTATGGGTGATATCCATAAGGATATCATGGCGAAACCAACCATGATTTTTGATGACCTCCCCAACAATTACAAACGACAGGCAGATGCTCTTTATCTAGAGGCATTGTTCCGTAAAGGGCAGGCGCATGAGCTCTATCTTGCCCAAGAGCAAGAACTTCCGGAGACCGCCTGGGTCAAGTACAATCTCTTTCGAAGCAATGCAAATCACAAAAGGGGGGATCTGGCTTTATCCTATTTGGCTAAAGCCATAGAATTCGACAATGTGTATGCCATGGCCTACTTTGACCTGTCCGACCAGGCCTTAAGAATCAAACTACCGGCAGAAGCATTTAGAATGTTAAAACTTGCCAGTGGCAGCTTCCCGGACAATCCAACGATCAAACTTAAAATGGCCGAACTCGCTTACTCGCTCATGGACTTTAAAACAGCAGAACACCTGATCGCCCAATTGCAGCAACTCCCATGGTCAGAGGTCTATCATCAGGAGATGCCAGCCAAACTTGAGCGTTTCATGGAAATGACGAAAGAAGCGATTGAGCTCAAAAGCACGGACAAAGAATAACGTCGATTGGTTCAAAATACTTGTGATGCGTCGAAAGCCCTAACTTATTCTTTTACTTTTCAATAACAAAACCCTCTAAAACCAGCACATCAATATCAGTTGAACAAAAGCAGTCCCAAGCATCCTCCACCGAACAGACAATCGGCTCATCACGTCCGTTGAAGCTGGTGTTGAGCAGGACTGGGCAGCCGGTAAGTCTCTCGAAGACCGACAGTAACTTGTAAATACGGCTGTTCCGGTTAGAGCTGACAGTCTGAATTCGCGAGGAATAATCAACATGGGTCACGGCTGGGATGACTGAACGCACCTCCTTGAGACGCTCCAGGCCATGGCGTTGCCCGTCACCGTCACACCTTTTGGACGGATGTACTGGAGCCGTCAGCAGCATGTAAGGGCTCTCGTAATCCTCCGGAACCTGGAAATATTCAGCGACCCTCTCTTGTAGGACAACCGGCGCAAAAGGGCGGAACGATTCACGGTCCTTGACCTTCAAATTCACCCGTGATTGCATTTCCGGATCACGTGCGTCAGCCAGGATGCTTCTTGCGCCCAACGCACGTGGACCAAATTCCATACGACCCTGCACCCAGCCAACAATTTTACCAGAATCCAGGAACTCGGCGACCCCATGGTACAGGTCCTCTTCCTGCTCAAAATACCTGTAAGCAACATTGTGTTTATCCAGGAATATCCTGACATCCTTTTCCAACACTTCCGGGCCAAGCAACGAGCCGGACTGACTGTCCTGACACCTCGGAAGTCGTGGCTGCTGATTACGTTGGTATGCTATGAGTAATGCCGCACCGAGAGCACCTCCGGCATCGCCTGCCGCTGGCTGGATCCAAAGATCTTCAAAAACCTTTTTTTTCTGCAACTTGCCATTAGCCACACAATTCAGCGACACCCCTCCAGCCAGACAAAGCTTGTTTAACCCTGTTTGTTGTCGTACATGCCTTGCGCATTTGAGAATGATCTCCTCGGTGACAATCTGAACCGAAGCAGCCAGGTCCATCTCTCGTACCGTCAGTGGGTCACCGGGTTTTCTGGGAGGGCCGCCAAAGATCTGCTCAAAGGCCGGTGATGTCATCGTTACACCAGTACAGTAATCAAAATAGTTCATATCAAGGAAAAAGGAGCCATCCTCAAAAATATGCACCAGCTTTTCTCTAATCACATCCACATATCGTGGAGTCCCATAGGGCGCAAGCCCCATCAACTTGTATTCGCCATCATTGATTTTAAAACCACAGAAATAAGTAAACGCGGAGTAAAGCAAGCCAAGTGAATGTGGGAAGCGCATCTCACCAAGCATTTCGATGCTGTTCCCATTTCCTGTTCCGAAGCTGCCAGTCGCCCACTCTCCTGCTCCATCCAAGGTTAAAATTGCGGCCTCTTCGAAAGGGGACGGGAAAAAAGCACTGGCCATATGCGACTCATGGTGTTCGGCAAAAAGGATTTCGCCACCAAATTGCTGGCCCAGTTGACGGCGCAACTCACGACGCAGGTTAACATTCAGGCTCAACCATTTTGGTATTGCATGGCGAAAGGATTTAAAACCGCGGGGGGCAAACGTCAGGTAGGTGTCAATAAGGCGTTCAAATTTTCGCAACGGTTTTTCGTAGAAGCAGACAGATTCAACATCCTCAATGCCTATGTCAGCCCGTTGCAAACAGCATGAGATCGCATCATGGGGAAAGGAGCTGTCATGTTTTATACGGGAGAATCGCTCCTCCTGTGCCGCCGCGACAATCGTGCCATCACCTGTCACCAGCGCCGCAGCAGAATCATGATAGTATGCAGATATTCCGAGAATCCACGACATATACTATGTACCTTTAATGATGATTCACGGTAAAGCTCTAGCCCGACTGAACGCTTGTTCGGCTCCAGTTTCGTCACCTATCATTTTCAGGCTATTACCTATTTTCATCATAATGTCAGAGCTCCCGACTCCAGAATCAACCGCCTGGCGGAAAAAACCAATGGCATCATTGAACCGTCTTTCAGCATAGGCAATATAGCCTAGCAAAACAATTGTATCGATATCGGCGACACCTTGGCGAAGAACCCTTTCTGCCAATTCTCGTGCCTGCTTCAATTGACCTTGTGTATAAAGCAGCCCGGCATAATTTGAAGCATGAATTGAGTCAGGGTCCAGGCTGAGTGCAAACTGATAATATTGCCTGGCCAGGTCAAGTTTGCCCATCTTTTGATAAATTACGCCCAGATTTCCGGCAGGCTCGGCAAAGTCAGGTTTTTCTTTTAATGCCCCCAGATAAGCACTTTCAGCGCCAGCTAGATCATTATTATTCTGCAAGGTCATACCAAGCGTATATAAGTTTGTATGTTGATTCACTCTGTTTCGCTGTACCCACTGGTCCTCAACAACCTTAGTTATAACATCCGTATGCGATAGGTCAGCAGCAACGGCAGGCAGAATTTCCTGTACCAATTGACTAGCGGCAAAACGGTGGCCGTTGTCGTTAGGATGAACATAATCAAGAAAGAGATCTAGCCCGGACAACCTGCTACTTCTATCGATAAAATTCTTTTTCAGGTCGACCAGTTTTAATCCGTTTGCATGAGCAGTAGAACGAATACCCTCCTGAAGAGAGCGATTGGCACGTGTTGGTCGAGGGTCAAGATCACAGGCCCGTTCAAATGATTCTAAAGCCTGAGAGATATGTCCCAAACGTTGCCTACAGTACCCGAGCAGATAATGTCCAGATGCGTAATCCGGTGTCAGAAGCAACAATTCTTCCAGCCTCTCCGCAGCATCGGAAAACCGCCTCTGATCCAGCAGATTGGTTGCCTCTGTCAGTAATTTCTTCCAACTGGCCAATTGACCCTGGTTTGCGATTCCTGCCGGAGCATCGCTACAGCGCCACTCTGAGAGATTTATCGGCACCGTGCACAGGACGCCAGTAGCGCCAGAGTCATTAATCAATCGCGCCATGTGCTGCAGGTTATTACTAAAGTTTTTCAGCACCTCGCTATCGGTCTTCTTAGAGCGACCAAGCATACCGCGGCGTACCTGTGATTGCGCTCTTGGGTCGGTAATGTCCTGTCCTCGATGCACTGCAAAAACCGCTGGCAGTGTTTTCTGTAACCCCACGCGAATGGTCCTGTAAACCATGCTGTTCCGCAGTACACGCTGCACTTGCGCCATCTCTTCCGTACGCGCAAAAGCCGAGAATGAATTATGTTCAATATACTCATTGTTGCCGCTCCAGACGACGATAACGTCAGGTTCGTAATGGACAACATCTCTGAGCAGATCGAGAACACGATGACTGCCATAAGACATTGCAGCAACATTAATAATCTCAAACCGATCTGGCGCAACATCATCAAGGGCTCGTTGCATGTATCCGGAATAGGATGTATTGGGGCCTCCCGGCCAACCAAGCGCGGCAGATCCCCCCAGGATAAAGATGCGCTCTACGCCTGAAGGCTTTTGTTTCAGGAAGCGATTGAACTCCATTGAGTTTTTGAAATGCGGATTTGTCTCATAATAATCCGCATAATCTCCCCGACCGGAAACAAATAAGGGATAAGAGGTATTGGGGAAGTCCCGCTCCCAACTTTCAACCGGAAGAACGCGCGTAATTCCTTCCAAGATCAGGACAAAGAACGTAGCAACCAGTATCCCGATGGTTAACTTGGAGATTATGGTTTTTGGTACAGCCATGCGTTAACTTCAGTTTGCGGAAAAGATTAAAATAATGTGTAGATAAATGGCAGTGCCGGCCCCACTCCCGCAAGGACAGCGACCAGAGCCAGCAATAAGAGAACCACAATAATCGGCGTCAACCACCAGCGTTTACTTTGTTTCAGGTAGTAAATAATGTCCTGAGCTAACGATGCCTGTTGTTTCTTCCCCGCCAAAATCACGCCTCTTAATATTGCCATTTATAGTGGATATCTTCAGTGCTGCATGCCTTCTGATGCCATGCCGATGCAATTGGAGTTTTTGAACGGACACGCATCGGATCCCAACCAATGACCCGCAAGACAAAAG
>JAAXQF010000351.1 GCA_012974435.1 Desulfuromonadales bacterium
TGCTGTAGAACACGGTAAGTCTGAATGGGATAGTGGAACCCTTTAACCTCAATGGTGCCGACTTCCTCGCAAGGTATCTCATCATTAACCAAGGCCCACGAAGTATGCGATATATATATCTCACCTGGTTGACAGGCCTTTTCCAAGCGAGAAGCAAGATTTGTGTTCAGGCCGATGGCTGAATATTCCATAAATCCTTCGGAACCATAATTGCCCACATTGGCCATACCCGTATTAATGCCGCATCGGATTTCGAAGGGAAATTGGATACCCTGGTTCCACCATTTCTCTTGAAGGGTTTTCATCTTCATTTGCATCTCCAACGCCATACGTAAACACGCTAAAGCATCTCCTCGCTCCCCCTTTGAATCCGGTGCCCCAAAGATTGCATAAATGCTATCCCCGGTAAACTGCGGGATGGTTCCACCCCATGTCCGGACTATCTGAGCCATCTCCCCTAAATATTCATTGAGCAACTTTGCCACATCTTCAGGATCAGAAGCGTCGGTAAATTGGGTGAAATCCTTGATATCGGAAAAAAACATCGTCAACTTTGTTCGCTTGTGAGATAGCTCTGCTGAAAATTCACCCTTGAATATTTTTTCAACTACATTCGGATCAATGTACTTCGAGATTTGTTCTTGGGCTTTTTTGAGTCTCTGGTTGATTTCTTCCAAAGTGTTCGACTTCGTGGTGAGCTCCTCTTCGCGCTGCTTCAGGTCCGTAATGTCGGAGTAAATTGCGACAGTTCCGCCATCCCCGGTCTTGCGTTCAGTGATCAGAATCCACTGACCACCACTGCGTTGCTGGATCCGTGGTTCACCTGGGTCATGATGAAACGCCAAACGGTCTGCAACCCACTCGTCTATACGGCCCTCTGCGTCAACAATGTGTCCGCCGTTTCAATGTCGCGTAAATTGTTTTCTTCAACTTCGATCGCAGTATCACGAAAAACGACCAGGGACTCTGCCATGCGGCCGATCTCGTCACCACTGCCGGGTTCCGGCAAAGGTGCTCTGAGGTTGCCTCCGGCAATCGCGAGCATGCTATCGCTGAGTGCGGTTAGTCTGGCAATCAGGTTACGCCCAACATAGAGCCACACGATGAGGAAGGAGCTCACGAGACTCAGAGCGGCGATGCCGATCAAAATATTTCGGTTGAGCGCCTGGATCGTTGCAGCTTGGAGGTTCGCTTTCTCAATATCCGAATTCGCGCCATTTACCAAGATGTCTACTCTGTTGGTCAGAAATTCTGACAGTCGCACGTTGACAGCCAAGAGCTCTTCGGCCTGGGCGATGACGGCCAATTCATTCTTTCTGATCAGCGGGAGACTATTCGGGCCCACTGCTAGGCCCTCAAGTATCGCGACTTGTTGCGCTAGACGCCTTTTCGCGCCCTTTGAAACGATTAGAGAGACCTCATACAGTTCCTCGAGAGTTTTTTTCAAGGGAAATATCAGGACATCAATACGTTCAGCAGTATCAGTGTCTGTGATTTTCAGGAGGCTGCTGTGAATTGAGTCGACCAAAAGCGCGGCCCTTTGTTGTGGAATCAAGCGAATTATCGAATTCACAAGATCCGATTTTTTTTTGTTTGACAATTGGTTTGCTTTGGACGTTTCCTGATTCCTGTTCCAATCCGCCATCTGGGCACCGAGTATGCGGTCACCAGGCGACAGCATTCGCTGGGCTATATTATTGGCCCTGGATAGGTCGCGCATCCGTTTTTCTTCGAGTGCGACAATGGAAAGCCTTTTTTTCACAAGCTCATCCAGACTAACGAGATTTTCGGCCATGTCGGCAAACAATTTCATGACATGAGTTGTTGCTGTTTTTTCATCTTCTTTCTCATAGCTTCTGCTGCCCTGCAGAAACGGCTCAAGCTGTGTGATTTGCGAGGTGATTTCGTTCGAGACTTCGATCCGTGCGCTATCGGTTTTCACTACCAACAAGGCTGGTGCCGAGCGCACGAGGCTTTCCACGCGCCGTGACAGCTCCAGCCAAGACAGAGCTTCGGGCACGCGTTGCTCAGTGATCGTGTTGAGCGCGCCGCCAACCTGCGATAGGGAATACAAACCAGAAGCCGCAGCGACCAGTGAGAACATAGAAATTCCCAGAAACGCAAGCAGCAGTCGCCCTCGAACGCCCATCGATGCAAATTTTTTTGGCTCATCCACTCGTTATCAATTCCCGTGGCTTGCGTCTCGACGAGTTGCGGCACTTGGCTGAAACTGGGTGAGACACTAAGCAACCCGCTCATTTGGCTGGCGAGTAGTTTTCCTTGCCGAAGACATACCAGACGAAGGTGCTAATACCTGTAACGTCGCCCTTCTCATCAAAGCCAATCTTACCTAGAACGGTGTCAAAGCTGCCTGCTCTCAAGACATCGATGACAGCCTTCGGTTTCAAGGAACCCGCTTGTTTAACGGCCTGCGCCCAAGCCTGCACAGCTCCGTAGGCATACAAGGTATAACCGTCTGGTTCGTAGGCATCCTCTTCGCGAATGGCAGCAGCGACGTCTCTGGCCTCCGGCTTTAGGCGCATATCAGGGCCAAAGGTAAAATAGGTGCCT
>JAAXQF010000562.1 GCA_012974435.1 Desulfuromonadales bacterium
GTTTGGGTCGGGGCGATGAAAAAAAATCACCTAAGCCATTGACAGACCGGTGAAAAGCCGGTAAACAGGTTTATCTAAAGAGAGCACTGCCTGCCTAATCAGTTGCCTGAGATAACTATTTTCCCTTTCATATAGCTTCCAACCCATGAGTACGGACTGACCTCAAACCTATAAGAATTTCTTAAAAATATATGCGTGGGCTGTACAAAACTAATTGCCCGCAAAGATAACCTACCAACACATCATAATCATTTCGGACCGGAAAACTCGGAGAACAAGACCTCATTACATTCACAAATGAATCATGCGGCGATCGCGGCAACCTTTTGCCGTTGTAAGCTGTGCGCTATTCTGAGCCGGTAGACTATCAAGGAGAACCGATGAACCTGAAGGAATTGAAAGAAAAGAAGATTACCGACCTTTCGGCGATTGCCAAGGAGCTTGGCGTCGAAGGGGCTTCAGGACTGCGCAAGCAAGATCTGATCTTCGCTATTCTCAATACGACATCTGCCAAGAATGGAGCCATTTTTGGAGAGGGGGTCCTTGAGATTCTTCCCGATGGATTTGGCTTTTTGCGTGCTCCTGACGCTAATTACCTGCCAGGGCCCGACGATATTTACGTTTCTCCTTCTCAAATTAGACGATTCAGCCTGAAGACCGGTGATACCGTGGCCGGCCAGATCAGGCCGCCGAAAGAAGGCGAGCGTTACTTCGCTCTACTTAAGGTCGCCGAGGTCAACTTCGAGAACCCTGCGGTTGCTCGTGATAAGACCCTGTTTGACAACCTGACGCCCCTCTATCCAGATGAGCGCCTGATTCTGGAAAGCGAACCGGACAACCTTTCGGCTCGCGTCATCGATCTGGTTTCACCGGTTGGCAAGGGCCAGCGTGCCCTGATTGTTGCTCCACCGAGGACCGGTAAGACGGTTCTGTTGCAGAACATTGCCAACTCGATTACAGCCAATCATCCGGAAGTCTACCTGATCGTTCTTTTGATCGACGAGCGGCCCGAGGAAGTCACCGACATGCAGCGCACGGTCAATGGCGAGGTCATCTCCTCGACCTTTGACGAGCCTGCTACCCGTCACGTCCAGGTTGCCGAGATGGTCATTGAGAAGGCCCGCCGACTGGTCGAGCATAAACGCGATGTTGTTATTCTTCTCGACTCTATTACCCGCTTGGCGCGTGCCTACAATACGGTTGTACCGCCTTCTGGCAAGATCCTTTCCGGTGGTGTCGATTCCAACGCACTGCATAAGCCGAAGCGCTTCTTTGGCGCTGCCCGTAATATTGAAGAAGGTGGCAGTTTGACGATCATCGCCACGGCTCTGGTAGATACCGGCAGCAAGATGGACGAAGTCATCTTTGAAGAGTTCAAGGGCACCGGAAATATGGAGCTACATCTTGACCGTCGCCTGGTCGAAAAGCGGTCCTTTCCAGCGATCGACATCAATAAATCCGGAACCCGTCGTGAAGAACTCCTGATTGACGAAAAGAGCCTGCAGCGCATCTGGTTGCTGCGCAAAGTGCTCTCATCAATGAACGTGGTTGATAGCATGGAGTTCCTGCGCGACAAGCTCGGTGATGCCAAGACTAACCAGGAATTTCTCGATAGCATGAATCGCTAAGCTTGATTCTACTTAAGCTCATTGTCGCTTCTGGTGACAGATCACCAGAAAAAGTTGCAATTGGTTATAAATAGTGGTATCAAATCACTCTTTTAAGGCCTTCAAGGCCCACTAAATCCGCGACCTGTACCAAGCCAGGTCAATAGGAGCTAAACGATGAAAGAAGGTATCCATCCCAAATACGAGGCATCCACGGTCACTTGTCACTGTGGTAACTCATTCGAAACTAAATCGACCAAGGGCGACATCACGACGGAAATTTGCTCGTCTTGCCATCCCTTTTACACCGGCAAACAGAAGCTGATGGACACCGCCGGTCGGATCGAGCGTTTCCGCAAGATGTACGAAAAGAAAGACTAGAGTTCTGGGGGGCGGCCCTGCTGGGTCGTCCCTTTATTTTTGCTGCCGGGGTCACCGGCACAATCTCTTCCGCGTCCCGTTCCGGGACACGGCCCGGTTCACCGGACGACGCGGTCTTATTTGGGAACGAAGGCCATGCACGTCCAACTTCTGTCACACACTCCTATTCCTGAACAGGTCGTTGCAGCTGCAGCGCGGCTTTGCTATTCCGAGTCTTCCATTGAGCAATTGCTTGGTCAGGCACCAGAGCAGATCGCCAAGATGTTGCAGAAGATTCTTGAGCTCGGCCACTTCTCGGTCCTTGAACACGCATCTTTCACCTTTGGGATTGAAGGTATCAGTCGCGCCTGCTCCCATCAGCTTGTGCGTCATCGTATCGCCTCATTTTCACAACAGAGTCAGCGTTACGTCTCTCATGAACAGCAGTTCGATGCGATCGTCCCCGAGAGTATTCGCGAGCATCCAGCTTTGCTGGAACGGTTTGAGAAGCACATGCAGGTGACTCACGAGCTCTACAGCGACCTGATGGCTGCTGGCGTCCCCGCTGAGGATGCCCGCTTCGTACTGCCTAACGCGGCGACCACTAAGCTGGTGATGACCATGAACGCCCGCGAGCTGCATCATTTCTTCGCGCTGCGTTGCTGTCGCCGGGCCCAGTGGGAGATTCAAGCACTGGCTAAAGAAATGTTACAGCTGGCACGAGAGGCTTCATCTCTACTCTTCGCTGAGGCCGGCCCCGGATGTCTAAAGCGGCCTTGCCCTGAAGGTGCTATGACCTGCGGCGAGATCAAGGCCGTACGTGAAGAGTATTGGCAACTGTAATTCAACCCTGAACCTGTGATTGCGAGTTCATATCGGACTCAACATCAAAAACGATGATAAATCCCCATGCTGAATAAACTTGAAGAAGTTGCTGATCGCTTTCGCGAGGTCGAGGGCTTGCTCTCCGACCCTACGGTGATGAATGATCAGAACCGTTATCGTGCCCTGACCATAGAGCACTCCGCGCTGATTGATGTCGTTAAGGGTTACGAGCGTTGCTGTCGCATCAGAGAGGAAATTGCCGGTAGCCAGGAGCTCCTTAAGGACCCGGATGCCGAGGTTCGCGAAATGGCGAACGCCGAAGTCTCAGAGCTCGAAACAGAACTAACTGAGCTTGAGGAGCAACTCAAGCTCATGCTGCTGCCCAAGGATCCAAATGACCAGAGGAACGTCGTTCTTGAAGTCCGCGCCGGTACCGGTGGCGACGAAGCGGCTCTGTTCTCCGGTGACCTTTTTCGCATGTACTGCCGATATGCCGACCGACAAGGTTGGAAGGTGGAGCTGCTCAATACGGCCGAATCGGAAGCGGGTGGTTACAAAGAAGTGATCGCTCTGGTCAGCGGTAAAGGGGTCTTCTCACGCTTCAAGTACGAGAGCGGCACGCACCGGGTGCAGCGGGTTCCGGAAACCGAGACCCAGGGGCGGATTCATACTTCGGCCTGTACCGTAGCGGTGATGCCGGAAGCTGATGATGTTGAAGTCGATATTGATCCGTCCGATTTGCGCATTGACCTCTACCGGGCCTCCGGAGCTGGCGGGCAGCACGTCAACAAGACCGAATCCGCAGTGCGGATAACCCATGTTCCGACCGGGGTTGTGGTCGCTTGCCAGGATGAAAAATCCCAGCACAAGAACAAAGCCAGGGCGATGAAGGTTCTAAAATCGCGAATCCTGGATGCCATGCAGGCTGAACAGCATGCGAAGATGGCCGCCGATCGTAAGAGCCAGGTTGGCAGCGGCGATCGCTCAGAACGTATCCGCACCTATAACTTTCCTCAGGGGCGCTGTACGGATCACCGCGTTAACCTGACGCTTTACAAGCTTGAAGCCATCATGCAAGGTGATCTTGATGAAGTCATCGACACCTTGACGACCCATGCCCAGGCCGAACTGATGGCGGGTCCGGACAGCTGATTACACAGGGAGTTCGCTTGACTGAGCGCTGGACGGTCCTCAAAATTCTGCAATGGACGGCAGACTATTTTACTGGCAAGGAGATCGCTTCTGCACGTCTGGAAGCCGAACTGTTGCTTGCGGCCACTCTTGACCTGGACCGGGTCGGTCTCTATGTCAATTTTGAACGTCCGCTTGATTCATCTGAGTTGGCTGCTTTTCGCGAACGGGTACAGAGGCGCGCCAAAGGCGAACCGGTTCAGTATATTCTTGGCGAAACAGAATTCTGGTCTTTGCCTTTCACGGTCAGTCCGGCAGTTCTGGTGCCGCGTGCGGATACAGAAGTTCTGGTTGAGGAAGCTTTGTCACGGGTCGAAGGGCCTGTTCATCTTCTCGATGTCGGCACGGGCAGCGGCGCTATCGCGGTCGCTATGGCTCACGAAAAGCCAGAAATCCAAGTCACGGCCATTGATTGCAGCGAAGAAGCCCTGCAAGTGGCTTGTGGCAACGCCGAACGCAACGGGGTGGCAGAGCGCGTGAGCTGTTTTGCCGGTGACCTGGCTGAGCTGCCACCGGGTCCTTTTGCAATGGTCGTGAGTAACCCACCCTATATTCCGACTGCGGATTGTGAGCAGTTGATGCCGGAGGTTCGTGACCATGAGCCTCGTCTGGCTCTCGATGGTGGCGAAGATGGTTTAACCGCTTATCGTCAGCTTACGTCCCAGGCCGGCAAAATACTCCTTGCGGGGGGCTGGTTGCTGGTTGAGGTCGGTATCGGCCAGGCCGAAGACGTTGTCGCCCTGTTCAAGGCGGCTGGTCTTGCCGAGATCAAATGTCGTGATGATTACGCCGGTATCTCCCGGGTTGTCGCAGGACGTAAAAAACTTTAACCTTTCGGCCGTTGAACACTTTTCTTCGTGCCCTCTGCGCACCTTTTGGTAAATAGATTAAAGAGGTAAGAAATTTTGGATAAGTTGATCATACATGGTGGTAAACGACTGTCCGGCGAGGTTGCTGTGAGTGGAGCCAAGAACGCTGCCTTGCCGCTTCTTTTCGCCACATTGCTCTCTCCCGGGCCACACCGGTTGAGGAATCTCCCGCGTTTGCGTGATATCACCACTGCCGAGCGCTTGCTGGCAGAACTCGGCGCCGAGGTGGATAGCAGTAACGGCACCTTGAAAATTGCGACCGAGCAGATCAACAGCATGGAAGCACCTTATGAACTGGTACGTACCATGCGTGCGTCGGTTCTGGTTCTTGGCCCGCTGCTGGCCCGCTACGGTAAAGCCCGGGTCAGCTTGCCCGGCGGTTGCGCTATTGGCGCGCGGCCGATTAACCTGCATCTCAAGGGACTCGAAGCCATGGGCGCAGAGATTCATCTTGAGAACGGTTATGTCGAGGCCAGCGCTGCTCGCCTGGAAGGAGCTCGCATCCACTTCGATGTACCGACCGTTGGTGGCACTGAAAATCTGATGATGGCGGCGACTCTTGCCCGTGGCACCACGATTCTTGAGAATGCAGCACGTGAACCGGAAATCATTGATCTCGCCAAGGCCTTGCAGGGTATGGGGGCCTCTATCGAGGGTGCCGGCACTGACACCATAATGATCGAGGGCGTTGACGATCTCTCGCCGATGGATTACCAGGTGATGCCCGATCGCATCGAGGCCGGAACCTTTCTGGTGGCTGCAGCCATGACCGGCGGCCGGGTTGGCGTTAAAGGTGGTTGTGCCGAACATATGGAAGCGCTGCTCAGCAAGCTTGAAGAGGCTGGCGCAACGGTGGCCGCGACGCCGGAAACCCTCTGGGTTGAAGGGCCGCAGGAGATTCAGTCAGTCAACATCAAGACCCAGCCGCATCCGGGTTTTCCGACCGATATGCAAGCTCAATTCATGGCGATGATGACCCTCGGTAACAGCACCAGCATGATTACCGAAGCGGTTTTCGAGAATCGATTTATGCACGTCAGCGAACTGCAGCGGATGGGTGCAGATATCTCTATCGAAGGCAATACCGCTGCCGTTAAAGGTGTCTCGGCTTTACACGGTGCGCCGGTGATGGCGACCGACCTGCGCGCCAGCGCATGTCTGGTCCTCGCCGGATTGGCTGCGGACAATACCACCGAGATCAGCCGCATCTATCATCTGGATCGCGGTTATGAAAACCTGGAAGAGAAGTTCCGCAGTCTGGGCGCGGATATTGAGCGCGTTCCGGAATAAAATTAAAGTGACTTTGATGGTGCTCACTGGGTACACTGAGAAGTTGTCGAACCTTCTGTTGTTTACTGCCCGTTTCAACTGGATTAAAATATGAATGACTATTTGACCTTCGCCCTGCCTAAAGGGCGTATTATGCAGGACTCCATGGAGTTGTTTGCCAAAATTGGCATTACCTGCCCGGAAATGGATGATCCTGGTCGCAAGCTGGTTTTTGAAAATCGTGACGACAAATTGCGTTTCATGGCTGTGCGTTCTCAGGATGTTCCGACCTATGTCGAGCAGGGCTGCGCTGATATTGGTGTGGTCGGCAAAGACACTCTGCTGGAGCAGGAGAAAGATCTCTACGAGCCGCTCGACCTACAGTTTGGTTACTGTCGTCTGGTGGTGGCCGAGCCGAAAGAGCTGCGTCAGGATGATGACCCTGCCGGCTGGTCGAATATTCGGGTGGCCAGTAAATATCCCAACATGACAGAGAAATATTTCGCCGCAAAAGGTGTTCAGGTCGAGGTCATCAAGCTGTACGGATCGATTGAGCTTGCACCGTTGGTCGGTTTGACCGAGCGTATTGTTGACCTGGTGTCGACCGGCGGAACCATGCGCGAAAATGGCCTGGTCGAGGTGGAAACGATTGCCGAAGTCACCAGCCGTCTGATTGTGAATCGTGCCAGTCTCAAAACCAAGCATCGTCGGATTTCCAAATTGATCGAAGACCTGGAAAGAGTCATCGAAGATGGCCCACGGATTTCCGCCTGACCTGACCGCCCCAAGGAGATAACCATGATTCGGTTTCTGCGTTTTTCAGATGCCGGCTTTGCTGAAAACTTTCGCGAGATCAGTGAGCGTGGCGAGATCACACCGCCCGGAGTTCTTGAAACGGTTCAGGAGATCCTTAACGATGTCCGTAAACGTGGCGACGCAGCGCTTTGTGAATATACAGAGCGCTTTGATCGTCTCAAGCTTGATGCTGCAACTCTCGAAGTCTCTGCTGATGAGATAACAAATGCTCTTGCTGCCGTCGATAGCGAGACCCTGGCAACCTTGCAGCTGGCTGCCGATCGGATTGCATCTTTCCACGCCAAGCAAAAAGAAGAGACCTGGCTCTCCGACGACGAACCTGATATCCGTTTGGGACAGATGATCACCCCGCTTGACCGTGTCGGAATTTACGTGCCGGGCGGTAAGGCTGCTTACCCCTCGTCCGTGCTGATGAACGCGGTACCGGCCAAGGTGGCAGGCGTTGGCGAAGTCATTATGGTCGTACCGATGCCTGATGGTGTGGTTAATCCCTACGTGCTCGCTGCCGCCCATCTTGCTGGCGTCGACAGAATTTTCAAGCTGGGTGGTGCCCAGGCTGTGGCGGCTCTTGCCTACGGCACGGAGACGGTACCGAAGGTCGACAAGATTACCGGGCCCGGCAATATTTTTGTGGCCACGGCCAAACGTCTGGTCTTCGGCACGGTCGATATCGACATGATCGCCGGACCGAGTGAAATTCTGGTCATCAATGACGGCAGTGGCAACCCGGCGCATATTGCCGCAGATATGCTTTCCCAAGCCGAGCATGATGAACTGGCCGCAGCTCTGCTGATTACGACCGACGAAGCTTTTGGTCAGCAGGTTGCCAAGGAATTGGAAATCCAGTTGCGGGATCTGTCGCGTGCCGCAATCGCCCGACAGTCGATCGATAATTTCGGTGCGATTATCCTTGCCCGTGATCTGGATGAAGCGGCGGCCTTCAGCAACAAGATTGCTCCGGAGCACCTTGAACTTGCGGTTGATGAGCCCTTTGACCTGCTACCGAAGATAAGGCATGCTGGTGCGGTCTTCCTCGGTCACAACACCCCGGAAGCTGCGGGTGACTATCTGGCTGGACCGAACCACACCCTGCCGACCGGCGGCACGGCACGTTTTTTCTCACCGCTGGGCACCGAAGACTTTGTCAAAAAAACGAGTTTGATTTCCTTCAGCGCTGAAGGGTTGAACCGGTTGGGTGCGGATATTATTAAAATTGCCGAGCTGGAAGGGCTGGAAGCTCATGCTAAATCAGTTTCGATTCGGTTGAAAAAAAGCTAGGTTTTCTATTCATGTTGATAATGATAATTCCCTGATGGAGGAACCCATGGCAAGGACCGCTACGATTGATCGTAGTACCAAAGAGACCAGCATCAAATTAACCCTCGAGTTGGATGGTCGCGGTGAGCACCAGATTGAATCCGGAGTGCCTTTCTTCGATCATATGCTGACCCAGATCGCTCGCCACGGTTTTTTCGATCTGCACCTCGATGCCAAAGGTGACCTGGAGATAGATGCCCACCATACGGTAGAGGATGTCGGTATCTGTCTTGGTGAAGCTTTCAAGAAGGCGCTCGGTGACAAGACCGGGATTCGTCGATATGGTCGTGGCACCATGCCGATGCATGAAGCGCTGGCGGCGGTTATCCTTGATTTTTCGGGGCGTCCATTCCTGGTCTTCAATGTGCCCCTGCCGAAAGCCCAGGTTGGTAACTTCGAGCTGGAACTGGTCGAAGAGTTCTTCACGGCCTTTTGTAACCACTCCGGAGCCAACGTTCACGTGAACCTGGCTTATGGCGACAACCTGCATCATATCGTCGAAGCGGTTTTTAAGGCCTTTGCACGAGCCCTGGATGACGCAACCCAGTTTGACTCCCGGATTGAAGGAGTTCTTTCCTCTAAGGGAAGCCTTGAATAGCAATAAAGAAGGATTGGATAGAAATTCAGCATGATCACGATCATAGATTATGAAATGGGTAACCTGCGTAGCGTCGAAAAAGCTTTTGAAAAGCTTGGTTACGCCGCCAGAGTCAGCAGCAACCCCGCAGACCTTGAGAATACGGATAAGATCGTCCTGCCCGGTGTTGGTGCTTTTCGCGACTGCATCAATAACCTGCGTGCCGGTGGTTTCGTCGAGCCTTTGCTCAAGCATGTCGAGTCCGGCAAGCCGTTAACAATATTCAGATCAAGCAGGACGCCCCGATCTTTAAGAATACTGCCGAAGGCAGCTACGTCTACTTCGTGCATTCCTATTATTGTTCTGCCGACAATCAGGATGATGTGGCGGCGAGCTGCCGGTACGGAGAGATAGAGTTTTGTGCCGCAATCTGGCGTGACAACCTCATGGCCACCCAGTTTCATCCCGAGAAGAGCCAGGACATCGGCCTGAACATATTCAAGAATTTTGGAGAGCTGTAAATGATCATTCTCCCGGCAATTGATCTCAAGGAAGGCCGCTGTGTCCGTCTGGAGCAGGGCTTGATGGATAAGGATACTGTTTACAACGACAACCCCGGCGAACAGGCGCGCATCTGGCAGAATCAGGGTGGCGAATTGCTGCATATCGTTGACCTGGACGGGGCCTTCGCCGGTGTGCCGAAGAATAAAGAGGCGATCAAGGCGATTGTCGATGCTATCGATATCCCTTCGGAGTTGGGTGGTGGTATCCGTGACATGCAGACCATTGAAGCTTATCTGGAGTTGGGCATCGACCGGGTGATTCTCGGCACAATCGCCAAAGAGAAGCCGTCGCTGGTCGAAGAAGCCTGCAAGAAGTTTCCGGGCCAGATCGTGGTCGGCATCGACGCCAAGGATGGCCTGGTGGCGATACGCGGCTGGGCTGATGTCACTGAAAAAAAGGCGACCGAGATGGCCAAGGAGATGGAAGGCTTCGGTGTCGAGGCGATCATCTATACCGATATTGCCCGCGACGGCATGATGCAGGGGCCGAACATCGAGGCGACCAAGGCGCTGGCCGAGTCGATCAATATTCAGGTGATCGCTTCCGGTGGTCTCTCGACTCTTGATGATATCCGTCGGCTGATAGCGATTGAGTCTTCCGGGGTGACCGGAGTGATCACCGGCAAGGCGATTTATTCCGGAGCCATCGATTTGCGTGAAGCGGTGGCCTTGACTAAAGGTCAATAACATCAGGAAATGGGAACAGGGAGCAGGGAACTAGGATAAGGCTCAATACACTTCCTTGAACCTTTAACCCTGAACCTTGTGCCTGAAAGCCCTATAGGATTTCTATGCTGGCAAAACGAATCATCCCCTGCCTCGACGTTAAGGACGGCCGGGTTGTCAAAGGGGTCAACTTTGTCGGTCTGCGTGACGCCGGTGATCCGGTTGAAGCGGCCGAGGCTTACTGTGATCAGGGCGCCGACGAGCTGACTTTTCTCGACATCACCGCCTCGAGCGATCAGACATCCGCAACCTGCTTAACGCCGGTGCTGACAAGGTTTCGATTAACACGGCTGCCGTGAACCGTCCAGAGTTTGTTCGTGAAGCGGCTGAGCGTTTTGGTTCGCAGTGCATTGTGGTAGCGATCGATGCCCGCCGAGTGCCGGAGAGCAACCCGCTGGAGTGGGAAGTCTACACTCATGGCGGTCGTAATCCGACCGGGATTGACGCCCTGGAATGGGCGGAACGGATGGCTGACTATGGCGCCGGAGAAATTCTTCTCACGTCCATGGATTGTGATGGCACCAAGGATGGCTACGATATCCCCTTGACCCGCGCGGTCAGTGATCGTGTCGAAATCCCGGTGATCGCTTCAGGTGGCGTCGGTAATCTTGAACATATTCGTGAAGGGTTGGTTGAGGGCGCTGCCAGTGCGGCCCTTGCGGCAAGCATTTTCCATTTTCGAGAGTATACGATTGGGGAATGTAAGGAATACCTCAAAAAAAATGATGTGCCCGTGAGACTTTAAGATTATTAATGAACCACGAAGAGCACGAAATGCACGAAGAAAACACAAAAAAATATGTTTTTAAAAGCTTTACTCTGTGGGCTTCATGTCCTTCGTGGTGAACAAAAAGGGTTCAAATTATGAAAGAACGCAGCGATATCCTGGACGCCGTCTACAAGGTAATTCAGGAACGCAAACAGAATCCGTCAGAAAAATCCTACGTGGCATCACTTTACGCTAAAGGTCTTGATAAGATTCTCGGCAAGATCGGTGAGGAGGCTACGGAAGTTGCCGTTGCCGGTAAGGGTGGTGAGGTCGACGAAGTGGTCAGTGAAGTGGCAGATTTATGGTTCCATACCCTGGTGCTGCTGAGTTATTACGATTTGCCCCCTGAAAAAATTTATGCAGAACTGGAGCGTCGATTCGGCCTGTCCGGTCTGGAAGAAAAAGCCAGTCGCACAAGCTGACACTTTTGACAATTCAGGGTTTTACAACAAATAACAAAGGTTGAGACCGAACAATAAAACATTCACCACAGAGGCACAGAGGACACAGAGGAAACATAATTAAGGTGCTCTTCTCATGAAGTTCTCTGAGTCCTCTGTGCCTCTGTGGTAAGTCTTTTGTCTAGCCCTATGTTTAAAAGCTTTAAGGAGATAGCAAAGAATGAGTATTCAGGATCAATTGTTCGAGGCGATGAAGGTCGCGATGAAGGCGAAAGACAGCTTGCGTCTGACCACTATTCGCATGGCTCGTACAGCTTTGAAGAACGTTGAGATAGACACGCGTCAGGAGCTTGATGAGGCTGCTGCGATCAAGGTCCTTTCGACTCTGGTCAAGCAGAGGCGGGAAGCGGCGGAAGCTTACCGCGAAACGCGCCCGGAGCTGGCCGAAAAGGAAGAACTGGAAGTGGTCATCCTGCAGGAGTTTCTGCCGGCTCAGTTGAGCGAGGCCGAGATTGAGGCGTTAGTGGCCAAGGCGGTCGCCGAAAGTGGGGCTAGTTCCATGAAGGATATGGGTGCGGTTATGAAGCTGGTCACTCCCCAAACTACCGGTCGAGCCGATGGTAAACTGGTCAGCAATCTGGTCCGTAAACTTCTGGCGGGGTAAGCCAAAGGAGCTGTTTCCTGTATGAACGGCATTGATATTGCCATCCTTGTCATCCTCTGCGGCTTTTTGCTGAAGGGGTTGCTGCGCGGCCTGCTCAAGGAAGTTTGTTCTTTGGCAGGCCTTTTTGTCGGCGCCTTTCTGGCTTTTCGATATCATGGGCCTTTGGCCGATGCTCTGCTGAAGTCGGTAGACCTGCCTGCGCAAATTGCTGTTGCCATTACCTTTACCGTTCTGTTTCTGGCGACTATGGTGTTTTTCGTCGTACTTGGTTTCCTGCTCTCACGGTTTATCAAGTTGCTCTTTCTTGGTGGTTTCAACCGACTGCTCGGTGGTGTATTCGGTTTGTGCCAAGGGGTCTTGTTGCTGGCCGTGGTGCTCTTTGCGCTCTCGTTACGTCCCATGCCCTGGGGGTTGGATCAGTCAATGAAAGAAGCTTACCTGGCGCCACCTTTTGTTGAACTGGGTAATGCAGCAATGGAGGGGAGCCAGCGCGTTTTGAAATGACCTCGGAGAATGTAGCTTACAAAGAAAAAACTATGGCAGACAGCCTGGTGCAACTTGAGTTTGCCAAGGTCGTCAAGCTGGTGGTGGCTAAGACCCAGACAACCTACGGTCGATCCCTGGCAGAGGCCCTTGCCCCTTTTCACGAGCGGCCCAGGATCGAAGAGGCTCTGCGTGAAGCGAAGGAGGCTGCTCAGCTACTTCAGGAAGATGGTCCTTTATCCCTTGGCTCCGGAGATGACCTCCTGCCCCATCTGGCGTGCTTAAAGACCGAAGGTCTGCGTCTGGAGGCCGAGGTCTTGCGTGATGTGCAGGCGGCCCTCGAGGCGGCCCTGGAGTGTCGGCAAAAACTTCTGAAGAGTGAAGTTTGCCCATCTCTTCAAGACTTTGCGAGACGTTTGACCCCGTTCCCTGATCTTGCTGCGGAGATCCGACGCAGCATCGGCCTGCGGGCTGAAATTCTCGATTCGGCTTCTTTCGAATTGGCCGATCTGCGAGATGGCCTCAAGGGAGAGCGTAATCGAGTCAAACGCCAACTGGATCGATTGCTGCAGGACGATGGTTTGCAGGGCGTTTTTCAGGAATCACTGATTACTGATCGCAACGGCCGTTATGTTGTCCCGGTGCGTGCGGACCATAGCGGTCGCCTGAAAGGCTTTGTGCATGACATCTCTGCCAGTGGTCAGACCCTCTATGTTGAACCTGCAGCGACTCTGGAAAGTAACAACCGGGTTCAGACCCTGTTGCACAAGATCAGCCGTGAGGAAGAACGTATTCTGGCCAGACTGACTGCCAGCGTACGTGAGGTCCGAAAGCCTCTGGCAGAGAACCAGGCGATTCTGGCTCGTCTTGACCTGCGTCAGGCCATTGCGCGCCTGAGTGTCGAGCTCGAAGCGATTGTTCCGGTGCTGGAAGAAGAACCTTCTCTCTTGTTGCACGATGCCCGTCACCCTTTGTTGGTTGCGGCGAAGAAGAAAAATCCTGAGGCGCCGAGCGTGGTACCCGTTGATCTGCGCTTGCCACAGGAGTGTCACTCCCTGATTATCAGCGGGCCGAACACCGGGGGCAAAACGGTGACGCTCAAGACGGCCGGATTGCTTGTCTTGATGGTGCGTGCCGGTTTGCCGATCCCCTGTGCGCCAGGTAGCCGAATTTTCCCCTTCGCCCCGGTGATGGCGGATATCGGTGATGAACAGAGTATCGAAGAGAGTCTTTCAACCTTTTCCGGTCATCTGCTGCGGCTACGACATATCCTGCAGGAAGCGGATAGCCGAAGCCTGATTCTGATGGATGAATTGGGCACCGGCACCGATCCCGGTGAGGGCTCGGCTCTGGCCCTGGCAGCGGTTGACTGCTTACGCGATCTCGATGCGCGGGTGATGGCGACGACTCATTTGCATGTCATTAAAGGCTATGCTCAGCTCGAAGCAGGGGTGGAGAATGCCGCCGTTGAGTTTGATGTCGAAACCTTGCAGCCAACTTATCGCCTCCACTATGGCATTCCCGGAGCCAGCCATGCTTTTACCATTGCCCGGAGGATCGGGTTGCCGGAGAAGCTCTTGAGCGGCGCAGAAGATTACCTGGGACAAGGAGAACGGGAAGGCGTCGCCATTATTGAGCGGCTGCAGACTTTGCGAGCAACTCTGGATGAGGAGCTGTTGGTCGCCCAACGGTTGAAGAATATTGCTGAGGAGGACGCTCGCAAGGCACGCCGAGGGCTGGATGAAATTGAGTCCAGACGCACTCTAATTCTCGAAGAAGCTCGTCAGCAGGGTGCCCGGATGCTGACCTCTGCGGAAGAGCGCTTGCAGGAGCTGTTCCGCCAGGCTCCGAAAGAAAGTGCTCAACCGAAACAACGCGCAGAATTGACGAGCGCAGTCAGGGCCCTGCATGAAACTTTACCGCAACCTCTACCGGAGGGGCCTGAGAAGGTCCCCGAAGACGTTGTCTCCGGTGAGAAGCTCTATGTGCCTGCCCTCGGGGTGGAAGCTGAAGTAGTCGCTGTTGATGGCTCCCGGGTGGAGTTGCTCGCTGGTGGTAAAAAGTTGCGCCAGCCGCTGTCAGCATTACGCCAGTTTCAGCCGAGACGCTACGTGTCACAACAGAAGGTAACGCCGAAGATTCGAGACCGCGTCGAGCGTAAGGCTTTCCTGCCGCGCCTGGTTCTGGTTGGCAAGCGGGTCGATGATGCCAGCCTCATGCTTGATCGTTTTCTTGATGACGCCTTGCTGTACGGCGAGCTGAATCTGGAGATTGTGCATGGTGCAGGCCAGGGGATATTACGCAGGGTGGTCCGGGAGTTTCTGGCCGGACGTAAAGAGGTGGCGGTTTTTCAGGCCGCGGCTGCTGAGCAGGGCGGAGATAACGTAACAATCGTGGAGTTGCGACACTGATGGGACGTATTGCAGACGAAAAAATTGATGAGATTCGCGAGCGGACCGATATCGTTGAGGTCGTTTCCAGTTATCTGCCTCTCAAGCGCTCCGGTGTCAATCACCAGGGGCTCTGTCCTTTCCACCAGGAAAAGAGCCCATCGTTCAACGTCAATTCGGCCCGGCAGATTTTTCACTGTTTCGGTTGCGGTGTCGGTGGCAACGTTTTCTCTTTCTTGATGCGCATGGAGGGGCTGAGCTTTCCCGATTCAGTGCGCAGGCTCGGTGAAAAGGTCGGTGTCGAAGTCGAGGAAGAAGCCGTTTCCCCCGAAGAAGTGCGTCGCCGCGATGAGCGTGAACGGATCTTGCGCATCAACGAGGTTGCCGGCGAATTCTACCAACAGCTCCTGTTGACTGATGAAGAAGGCGCCCCCGGTCGGCGCTATCTGCGCCAGCGCGGCTATGAAAGTGAAACCGTACGGACTTTTCAGATGGGTTTTGCGCCGGGTGGTTGGGAATCGCTGGCAAAGCATCTGGCCGGGAAAAGCTTCTCCAGTGAGGACTCTCAAAAGGCTGGCCTGGTGCGGCCCGGCAAGCAGGGCCGCGGAGATTATGATCTGTTCCGCAATCGCCTGCTCTTCCCGATTCATGATCTGCAGGGGAGGATGGTTGCCTTCGGTGGTCGCGTTCTGGATGACAGCCTGCCCAAGTATATCAATTCCCCTGAAACCGCTGTTTATCACAAGGGGCAGACCCTTTATGGCCTTTATCAGGCGCGGGATGCCATGCGTCACAATGGCGAGGCGTTGGTGGTCGAAGGCTACTTCGATGTCCTTGCGCTGCATCGGGCTGGTTTTGCCGGCGCGGTGGCGACCTGCGGAACAGCCCTGACCGCTGATCATGCCCGGCTACTGAAACGGTATGCTGATAAGATCCTGCTGATCTTCGATGAAGATGCGGCCGGTCGACAGGCAACTTTCCGCGCCATGGATGCCCTCTTGCCGGTGGGTTTGTCGGTCAGCGTGGTCTCCATGCCTGCTGGCGAGGACCCTGATTCATTGCTCAAGGAGAAAGGCGAGGAAGGCTTTCGCCTCTGCCTGAACGCCGCGCGTCCGGTCATGGAAGTTTTTATCGAGGATCAACTGCGCGTCAACGATGAGAGTGTTGAAGGCCGTGCGCGGGCAGCGGAACAGGCTCTGGAGCGTATTAAGCGTTTGCCGGGAGACCTTGAGCGCAGCCTCTACATGAAGCGGTTGGCGGAGTTAACCGGCCTTGATGTCGAGTTGCTCAAATCGAAGGTTCGTGGTGGCGTGCCAGCATTGCAGCAACGTCGAACCCCAGCCCAATCTAATCCGGTGCGTAAACCTGCTGCCGAGACAGGACAAACCCAGAAATACCTGCTACGCTTGATGTTGATGGATGATCAACAGCGCCGTCTGGTCCGCCAGGAAGGGACCGCTGATCTCTTCATTGACGATCTCTTTCGGGAGCTTGCCGATTATCTGCTGAGTCGGGAAGATGAACAGGGCAACCTGCCCGATGATTTGATCGATGCGGCTCTTGATGCAGACCAGCAATCCCTGTTGACCAGCCTGACTTTTCAAGAAGCTGGCGATTGGGCGGATAACGCGGACAAGATTTTTACCGACTGTCGCCGAGCTGCCAGCAACTACGCTTTGAAACGGCGTCTGAAAGAGATTGCCAACCTCGAAGAAGAGGCGCGTAACAACAATGATGAAGCTGGATTGATGGAGTATTTACGTGAGCGTATGGAAATCAACCAGAAACTCAAAAAAAAGCTTTGATAAATAAAGGTTTATCCATATAATCCAAAGCTTGTCCAAAAAATGCCGGTGCCAGCTTCGGATGAGCATCCTGCGGGGGAGTTTTGATGGCCAAGAAAACCAGTATTGAAGAAGTTCAACAGCTGATTGACCTCGGTAAAGAAAAGGGTTTCCTCACTTACGAGGAGGTCAATGATATTCTGCCAGCCGACATGGTTTCTTCTGAACAGATTGAAGATGTAATGACCATGTTCGGAGAAATGGATATCGAAGTGGTCGAGTCAGAGCAAAAGGCGACGACGACCAAAGCAAAGCAAAGTGACTCTTCCGATAGCGACGATAGCGACGACGAACCGGAATTTGACGCAGACGTGATGGGCCGCACCAGCGACCCCGTCCGTATGTATCTGCGTGAAATGGGCCAGGTCTCACTGCTTACCCGTGAGGGTGAGGTTGAGATTGCCAAGCGCATCGAAGAGGGCGAAGCACTGGTCGCACGTGTCATCGTCAAAACACCGATCGCGTTTATGGAAGTTGTCAATCTGGGTGAGCGCCATCATAAAGGCCAGATCAGCGTCGCTGAAATCACCAAGGACTATGACGAAGAAGAGGGTGCCGAGGCGGAAGAGCGCCATCGTGAACGCGTGGTTGCCCTGATCGCAGAGATCAAGGTGCGCTATGATCGCTTCATGGAGCTGCGTGATGAGGCTGCAGGCGCGACCAAAACGGCGCGTAAGCCTCTCGATAAAGAGATGGAATTCCTGAAAGTGGAAATGGGTGATCTGATGAACCAGGTCCGCCTCAAGGATTACCAGATAGCAAAAATCGTCGACCGGCTCAAAGAACTTGCCAAGCAGGTAAAAAAAGCCAAGCAAGAGGTCAAGGCTTGCGAGGAATCTCTCGGGCGTCCTTACGCAGAATGCATCAAACTTCTGCGCAAGATGCGTAAGAGTGAAAACGATGCCCGCGCCGTAGCCGAGGAACTCAACCGACCAATGGATACCCTCCTGGTCGTTGAAAAACGCCTCAAGGGTACGGAGCGCAAGTTTGCCAAGGTCGAAGAAGAGTCCGGGTTTGCTCCTGAGGAGCTGCTTGAGTCTCTCAAGGAAGTTAATAAAGGTGAGTGGCGTGCCAAGCAGGCCAAGACCGAACTGGTCGAAGCTAACCTTCGCCTGGTCGTTTCTATTGCCAAGAAATATACCAATCGTGGCTTGCAGTTCCTCGACCTGATCCAGGAAGGCAACATTGGCCTCATGAAGGCCGTCGATAAGTTCGAGTATCAACGTGGTTACAAGTTCTCGACTTATGCCACCTGGTGGATTCGCCAGGCGATTACACGCGCTATTGCCGACCAGGCTCGCACCATCCGTATCCCTGTACATATGATCGAAACGATCAACAAGCTGATCCGCACCAGCCGTCAGCTGGTTCAGGAAATTGGCCGTGAGCCGGTTCCCGAAGAGATCGCTGAGCGCATGGAGTTGCCACTGGAAAAGGTTCGCCGGGTGTTGAAAATTGCCAAGGAACCGATCAGTCTCGAAACGCCAATCGGTGAGGAGGAAGATTCCTCTCTGGGTGATTTTATTGAAGACAAAGGTGTTATCTCACCTCTTGAGGCGGTCATCAAGGGCAACCTCTCGGATCAAACCGCCAAGGTGTTGGCCACTCTGACCCCTCGTGAAGAGCGGGTTTTGCGCATGCGTTTCGGTATCGGCGAAAAATCGGACCATACTCTCGAAGAGGTCGGACAGGATTTTGCCGTTACCCGTGAGCGTATTCGCCAGATCGAAGCCAAGGCTCTGCGCAAGTTGCGTCATCCGAGCCGGGCAAAACGTTTGAAGAGCTTTATGGAGACAAACAGCAACAACTAGTCGTTTGCCAGAGGCAAGCAGAGTTGCTGAGAAGTGTTGTTTAGAAAAGAAACCGGGCACTGGAAGGTGTTTATCAGAACAGATTACGCAACATATGCCTTTGATTTAAACTCTTGCGGGCCCATAGCTCAGTTGGAAGAGCCACCGGCTCATAACCGGTCGGTCCCAGGTTCGAACCCTGGTGGGCCCACCACCCGCCAGAAAACCATGATCGAGATGTATTGGTTAAACATAGAGCTTCAGAGTTAAAAAGAGTGCAGCCAAAAACCAGGCTGCACTCTTTTTACGTGAGGCCATAGATAAAACGGATAGGGATAAATGGTTAAGCAGGGACAGCGCATACAGGATCTGGTCGGGCTTATTCATAAGCTTTATGCTCCTGAGCTGGCTGAAGATTGGGACAATGTGGGTCTGCAGGTCGGTGACCCCGGCAGGCCTCTGGACCGGGTCATGGTCGCCCTGGACCCTGGTCTTGAAGCGGTTGAAGCTGCTCGGGATGCTGGCGCTCAGGCTCTGGTCACCCATCACCCTCTGCTCTTTAAACCGGTCAAGCGTCTGACCCCTGATGATGCTGTTGGAAAAGTCCTTTGGACCGCGGTCCGTGATGACGTCGCCATTATCAGTGCCCATACCAATCTGGACTGCGCAGTTGATGGTCTGAATAGCTGGTTGGCTGAGAAGATGGGGGTCGAACAGGCTGTTCCTTTGCAAACGGTGGCCGGCGATTACCTGAAATTGGTTGTCTTCGTCCCGGTTGGCCACGAAGAAGCCGTTGCCGACGCTCTCTTTTCAGCGGGTGGCGGACAGATAGGTGCTTACGATCAGTGCTCTTTCCGTAGCAGCGGTGAAGGGACGTTTCGTCCTGGGCCTGGAACCCAGCCTTATATTGGCACGGTTGGGCAAAGAGAGAAAACCGAGGAAGTTCGCCTCGAAACGATTATTCCCAAGCGTAAACTTCTGCGTGTCCTGGAAAAAATGCAAAAAGCTCATCCCTACGAAGAAGTTGCTTACGATTTATTGCCTCTGCAAAACCAGGTCCCTGGTGCAGGTTTGGGCCGGATCGGCAAGTTGGCACAGCAGACGACTTTGGGTGAGTTCGCTGCCAGGGTTATGGAATCTCTCGGCTGTGATCATCTGCGCCTGATCGGTGCAGACCAGATGCCGGTCCGTAAGGTCGCGCTCTGTGGTGGTAGCGGTGCATTTCTGCTGCAAACTGCGCATAGACAGGGCGCTGATGTCCTGGTCACGGGTGATGTCAAATATCATGAAGCCCGTCAAGCTGAAGAGCTTGGCATAGCATTGATAGATGCCGGGCATTTTGCTACAGAACAACTGATGATTGAACAGGTAACACAGTCGCTGCAGGCGGCGGCCAGGCAACTGAATTGGGGGGTTGCTTTTGAGGCTTACACCGGAGAAGAGGATCCTTTCCGGTTTTACTAACCCCGTATTCGTGGAGAAAGGCGGTCTGATGCATTCCGCTGGCTAACACGGATTCAGTCAAATAAGCTCGATCGATCAACGGTCGATACAAAAGAGATCATTTATAGGAGGCGTTTATCGTGCAGAAGCAGTTACAGTTACTGCGAGATTTGCAGGAGTTGGACACAGAGAAGAAGGTTGTTGAGGACGAGCAAAAGGCAGCGCTCAGTGAACAGCAGGTTCTTAAGGTAGAACTCGATCGTCTGCAGGGCATGGTTGACAGTCTTGCTGGTGAAATCGGTGTCCTTGAAGCTGAAAAACGCGAACTCGACAGTGGCATGGTCCTGGAACAGGAGAATGTCGAACGTTCCGAGGGTCGCCTCCCCCAGATCAAGACGCAGAAGGAATACGTCGCGGTTCTCAAGGAAGTCGACACGGCCAAGAAGCTAGCCAAGGAACTGCAGACCAGTATCGACGCCAAGAACGAAATCCTTTCGTCCCTCTCTGAGGATAAGGACGAGAAGGATGGCGAGTTGGCAGCGAGTACTGAGCAGGCGAATACTCGCTGTTCTGAAATTGATGCGGACATGGTCTCGGTGAATAACAAGTTTGCCAAGATGACCAAACAGCGTAATGCTCTGCTGGAAGAGTTGCCCAAGGCCATGCGCAAGCGCTATGAGTTGCTGATGTCCCGTCGTGCCGGCGTGGCCGTGGTAGAAGCCCGCGGCGGAGCCTGCTCCGGGTGTCATATGCACCTGCCGCCACAGATGTACAACAGTCTTTTCATTG
The DNA here is from genome assembly GCA_012974435.1 of Desulfuromonadales bacterium. GTDB lineage: Bacteria > Desulfobacterota > Desulfuromonadia > Desulfuromonadales > BM103 > M0040. The sequence goes on from JAAXQF010000562.1 coordinate 20,694, forward strand.
TCCAGGAAATTCAGCCCTGCCCGCATTGCAGCCGTTTACTGTTTGTCACTGCACCGGATTGATGCTCTGATTTTTTAAAGTGGTTGGAGACAACCAGACGATCGCCGGCCCATGTATGTGGGCGGGAGGAAAGTCCGGGCTCCACAGGGCAGGATGGTCCTTAACGGGGACCGGGGGCGACCTTAGGGATAGTGCCACAGAGAGAAGACCGCCTGTCATCGTTTTTGCGGTGGCAGGTAAGGGTGAAAGGGTGAGGTAAGAGCTCACCAGTGCCGGCGGTGACGTCGGCAGCTAGGTAAACCCCATCCGGAGCAAGGCCAAATAGGGGAGTGCTTGAGGACGGCCCGTCCAAAGCTCCCGGGTCAGGCTGCTTGAGGCCGTCGGCAACGGCGGCCCTAGAGGAATGATCGTCGCCCTGCAGGGGGTAACCGCTGCAGGGAACAAAACCCGGCTTACGGTTCTCTCCGACCACCTTTTTATGATTCTGAATGATAATGGCACCTGCGCTGATCGTCTGGTGCCGTTTCTTTTTTGCCTATGCGAGATACTCCTGACAAGCTTAACCCTGACTGGCCTACTCTGCTAAAGAGAATAACGCTCGAGGTGGCCGCTTTGGATGCCGACGAGAAAGCGTGGCTCAGAGAGAGGCTGGCTGTCATTGCAGCGACCCAGGTCGAACTGGATGAGCTCTTTCGCAAAGCTGATGGGCTTGATGCCTGTGCCGGCTGTGACGGTACCTGTTGCGGCTGTGGTCGACACCATGTGACCTTGACCAACCTCCTGGCTTATCTGCTCGCAGACGAAACACCTCCAACGCCTGATTTCAGTCGCACCTGTCCCTATCTTGGTGAGAGAGGGTGTTTGCTGACTGTCGATCGCCGTCCTTACAATTGCATCACCTTTTTCTGTGAAACCCTTGAAGATCAGCTGAGTGCCGATGATTGCGAGATGCTGAGAAGTCTGGACCGACGCTTACGCAATGAGTACCTGCGGGTCGCCGCGCGCTATCCTGCGGCCAGTCTGCGTGGCCTCTGGATTGCCCTGCAGCGCGTTGGTGATGGCGCATTGTTACAGTCAACCGGAAAAGACATGCTAGAATAGTTAATCACTCTTCAGCGTCAAATTCTATGAAGGATTCTGCTATGGATATCAGCTTCAAGAAAACCAATGGACCCCTCGACGATCTGCTCAATGAAATTCTCTCTATGGCCGAAGTCAACCATCCGGAGATTATCCGGGAGATGCTGATCAGCGCCTTGAAAACCGGCCAGGAGAGTGACTATCTCGCTGATTTGAAGATGTTACGTACCACCATGAAGGAGATGCGTTACACCAGCAAGATGTTCGGTCCTTACCGGGATCGCAAGAAGGTGACGATCTTCGGCTCTGCGAGAACCGCTCCTGACGAGGCGATCTACCAGAAGTGTGTGACCTTCTCAAGGCAGTTGGTGCGGCTCGGCTACATGGTGATTACGGGGGGTGGCCCCGGCATCATGCATGCGGGGAATGAGGGTGCGGGTGCGGATAATTCTTTTGCCGTGAATATCAGGTTGCCCTTTGAACAGGGAACCAATCCGGTCATGGAGAACAGTGGTCACTCGATAACCTACCAGTACTTTTTCAACCGCAAGGTGGCTTTTCTCAAAGAAGCGGATGCTGTCGTGCTGTTCCCCGGTGGTTTCGGGACCATGGATGAGGCGATGGAGACCCTGACCCTGATCCAGACCGGCAAGAACCCGCCGATACCACTGGTTCTGGTTGACGATGATGATGGCAGTTACTGGGAGCCCTGGTTTGATTTTATCAAGGAGGTCATGCTCAAGCGTGGTCTGATCTCCGGCGAGGATTTCAGTCTCTTTACCATCACCCGGGACCCTTTTGAAGCCGCACAAGTGATTCACGACTTCTACAGGACCTATCACTCGAGTCGGTGGGTCGGCTCAACCTTTGTTATTCGTCTCAACAAGTCGTTGAGTGCGGAGAACCTGACAACCCTGGAAGGGGAGTTCAGTGAAATTCTGGAGCCTGGCACTCATCTGGAATTGACCAGTGCCTTACCGGAAGAGAAGGATCAACCGGATCTTGTCGATCTGCCGCGTCTGGTTTTCAAGTTCAATCGCCGCAACTACGGTTTACTCAAGGCGTTTCTGCGAAGACTTAATTCCTTCTGACCTCTCAGCTTTCAAGAAAGGCTTTTTCTGCCTGTCTTCATGGTCGGCGGCCTTAACTCTGCAGTCAGGTCGATGAAGGTTGCTCTACGCATCGAGGGTGTTCTTTCCTTGCTCAGTTGGTATTCTTGGTCAGTATGGGGTGTTGAGAGGGATTTCTTGAGTTTCTTTTGTTGCCGCTCGACTCGTTTAAGTGCACTTTTTACTCGTCAAATTGGCCCCTTCCTTAAAGCCCTCTTGTCAATTATGGGAACGATGTTATACTGATTTGCCCTTGTTTTTATGTTCCTGATAATATTAACTTTTAGGGTCTGTAACGCAGGCTTTCACGAACTAAAATCAATTGAGATTAATGCCAGTACCATTCTGGCCATAGCCTTGTCGACCATAACGGTTTGACAACGAGGAGGATGTTTATGAAGAGATTTGCAGCAGTATTGATGGCCGCAGTTTTTGTGTGTATCGGTGTTACGGACGCATTGGCGACCCAATACGTTACAATTGGTACCGGTGGTGTGACAGGTGTTTACTATCCTACGGGCGGTGCTATTTGTCGCCTGGTAAACAAAACCCGGAAAGAACATGGCATCCGTTGTTCCGTTGAGAGTACCGGTGGTTCGGTTTACAACCTGAACACCATTCGCGCCGGTGAACTTGATATGGGTGTTGCCCAGTCCGACTGGCAATATCATGCCTACAACGGCACCAGCAAGTTCAAAGAGCAGGGCCCCAACAAGGATCTGCGCGCAGTATTTTCTGTTCATCCCGAGCCCTTCACCGTTGTTGCCCGTAAAGATTCCGGTATCAAGAATTTCCAGGACCTCAAAGGCAAGCGGGTTAACATTGGTAATCCAGGCTCTGGTCAGCGTGGCACCATGGAAGTTGTTATGGCCGCTGAGGGTTGGACCAAGGCTGATTTCAAACTGGCTTCCGAATTGAAATCTTCCGAGCAGTCCAAAGCTCTGTGCGACAACAAGATTGACGCCATAGTCTTCACCGTTGGCCATCCAAGTGGTTCTATCAAAGAAGCCACCACCTCCTGTGATTCTGTGATGGTAAATGTCACTGGTCCGGCTATCGACAAGCTGGTTACTGACAACGATTACTATCGTAGCGCAACGATCCCGGGTGGTATGTATCGTGGTACCGCTGAGGACACCATGACCTTTGGTGTAGGCGCAACGTTTGTTTCTTCATCTAAAGTTTCTGAAGAAGTTATTTATCAGGTCGTCAAGGCAGTTTTTGAGAATTTTGACGATTTCAAAAAGCTTCACCCGGCGTTTGCTCACCTGAATCCAACTGAAATGATCAAAGATGGTCTTTCTGCTCCTCTGCACAAAGGTGCTATCAAGTACTACAAAGAAGTCGGCTGGATGTAATTTTAATGACGGTATGCTGAAAAAAATGCACCGTTACGGCGGTGCATTTTTTTCTCTGTCAATTGCTATTCGTTACGCTAAAAGGTTCTTGCCATGACCGAAGCCAATGAGACAATCAAGACTGAAGAAGAACTCGCAGAGATGATAGCAGAAACCGAGTCTGGTGCTCGAAACCCGACCGGAGCGTTGCCTAAGAAAATTCTGTTTTTTGTACCGCTCTTCTGGACAATATTTCAGCTTTGGTATGCCTCTCCGCTGCCCTTTCTCTTTAACTTCTTTGTTATCAATGATACAGAGGCTCGGGCAATCCACCTGGCTTTTGCAGTTTTCCTCTCTTTCACAGCTTTCCCGACCTTTAAAAAATCACCGACAAAGTATATCCCGGTGCAGGACTGGATCCTTGGCCTGCTCGGTGCTTTCTGCTCGGCTTATCTATATATCTTTTATGCGGCGCTCGCGGACCGTCCCGGCCTGCCAACCCAGATGGACTTGATTGTTTCGGTTGCCGGTATGATTCTGTTGCTTGAGGCGACCCGCCGTGCTTTGGGTCCACCACTTATGGTCGTGGCTACCGTTTTTATCACCTACACCTTTGGCGGTCAGTTTATGCCGGAGGTCATTGCCCACAAGGGTGCCAGCCTGGTTAAAGGGATGTCCCATTACTGGTTGGGAACAGAAGGGGTTTTCGGTGTGGCCCTGGGAGTTTCGACCGGCATGGTCTTCATGTTCGTACTGTTCGGCGCGATGCTTGAATCCGCAGGCGCTGGTAACTATTTTATCCGCACCTCTTTTGCTGCGCTCGGCCATCTGAAAGGTGGCCCGGCAAAAGCTGCCGTGGTTTCTTCCGGTTTAACCGGCCTGGTTTCCGGATCTTCCATTGCCAACGTGGTGACCACCGGCACTTTTACCATCCCCTTGATGAAGAAAGTCGGCTTCAGCTCGGAAAAAGCTGGTGCGATTGAGGTCGCCTGCTCAACCAATGGTCAGCTGATGCCCCCGGTCATGGGCGCTGCGGCCTTCCTGATGGTTGAGTATGTAGGTATCACCTACATTGAAGTTATCAAGCATGCGTTCCTCCCTGCGATTATCTCTTATATCGCCCTGGTTTATATAGTTCATCTCGAATCCTGTAAAATGGGCCTGGAGGGAATGAAAAAGACCATTACCAACACCTTGGCGCAGCGAATGCAATCTTTCGTTTTTGCCCTTCTCTTGATGATCGTTCTTACGGCAGTAACTTATTACGGCTTAGGCTGGATCAAAGGTGTTGCCGGTGAAGCAACCATCTACATTGTTTCGGTGCTGCTGGCGGTTGCTTACATGTTCCTGCTTTGGTTTGCCTGCAAGGTTCCCGAATTGGAGCAAACCACCGAAATCACGGAACTTCCTCATCTCGGACAAACCGCACAGGCCGGATATTATTTCCTCCTGCCGGTTGTCGTGCTGATGTGGTGTCTGACGGTGGAAAGGCTGTCTCCGTCACTGTCCGCTTTCTGGGCAACGGTGCTGATGATCGTTATCCTCCTGACCCAGCGACCGCTTAAAGGCGTCTTCCGTAAAATGCAGGGCGAAGAATTCTCATTCAAAGCAGGGTTTGATGACCTGATCCACGGCAGTGTTGCCGGTGCCCGCAACATGATCGGTATCGGTGTCGCAACCGCCGCTGCGGGTATCATCGTCGGTACCGTAACTCTGACCGGTATCGGCTTGGTCATGACTGAATTCGTCGAGTTCATTTCCGGTGGTAATCTGATGCTGATCCTGTTTTTCACGGCAATTATCAGCCTGATTCTCGGTATGGGTTTACCGACTACAGCGAACTACATTGTTGTATCAACCCTGATGGCTCCGGTTATTGTCAGCCTGGCAGCCCAGAACGGTCTGATTGTTCCACTGATTGCCGCTCACCTGTTTGTCTTCTATTTTGGTATTCTCGCCGACGATACGCCGCCGGTTGGGCTGGCGGCTTTTGCCGCGGCGGGGATATCAGGCGGTGATCCAATCAAGACGGGTATTCAGGGCTTTATCTACGATATTCGTACAGCGGTTCTGCCCTTTATGTTTATCTTCAATACCCAGTTGTTGATGATCGGGGTCGATCATTGGTATCACCTGATTTTTGTGGTTGTCGGGGCAGTCCTTGCAATGCTTGCTTTTGCGGCTGGTACGCAGGGCTATTTCCTGGTTAAAAGCCGGATATGGGAGACCGCCGCCTTGCTGCTGGTTGCACTGATGTTGTTCCGGCCGGGTATCGTCTGGGACAGGGTTTTCCCGCCTCTTCACGAAGAATCACCAGCCCAACTTGTGAAGTGGGTTGACGATATGGATCCCGGTGCCGCGCTCAGGATTAAACTCAAGGGTGAAAAATTGAGTGGCAAACCATTTACCAAGACCATCATGTTGACGATGGGGGACGAAGCAACTGGTGCTGAGAAGTTGGCTGGCGCCGGTTTCGAAATCCGGGATGAAGAAGGCAAGATCTTCATCGACAATGTTATGTTCTCCAGCGCTGCGGAAAAGGCCGGGATTGACTTTGATCAGGAAATCCTGAATATCCAGATCCCTGTCCACCGGATGCCGAAAGAATTGATGTATATCCCGGCAGGAGTGCTCTATGCTTTGATATGGATAATTCAGAATCGCAGAAGAAAGCAACAACAACCTGCTGCTGTTGCTGCGTGAACAATTCTACCTGTGAAAATCTGTCTGTACTCCTTTAGATGGTATGCTCAAAGGTTACAGATAGGGGACTTAACGAGATAATGAACATAAGGAGGCCGCTTTGAGTATAAAACTTGAAAAAATTCTGGTTGCTAAAGATTTGAGCAAAGAGTCTTCTAACGTGGTTCGCTATGCATTGGAATTGGGCTGTAAATTTCATGCCCAGGTATACGTGTTGCACGTCATGCCGACGGTCGATTCTTCAGTGCTGAATATGGTAGCCCTGACCATGGGGGCGGATAAACTGGCAAAATTCAATGCGAAAAATGAAGCAGAGCTGGCTGAAAAAACACGTGAGCAGTTGCATAACATCATTGCTAGTGAAACCGAACTGATGAAGGAGGAAATTGTTCATCCTCCGAAGATAGAGGTTCATCATGGTGACGCGGCACCGATGATACTCAGTGTCGCTGATCGTCTGGATGCCGATATGGTCATTCTTGGCAGTCACAGCAAGGGCAAGTTACATTACGCATTCTTAGGCAGTGTGGCAGAAAAGATTTTGCGCAAAACTCACCGGACTGTTGTGATTGTTCCCCCTGTAGATAGCTGATTGTTTGCAATAAGATAGGACTGTGAGAAAGCCCGCCCTCTGTTATCTTCAGGGTGGGCTTTTGTTATCACCCCGTGGCTTATTAGTTGAACTCGTTGTTTATTGTGGGTTTCGTTTAAGGATAAGGATATCTCGTTTTATGAACTATGACAGTTGGTTGCTCTTCACTTCAATTGCACTCATCGCAACGATTACTCCGGGCCCGGCAATACTCCTTGTGTCAACCCACAGTGTTACCTTTGGCACAAAGTATTCCATCGCCACCATGGTCGGTAATGTGACTGGATTGTTCATCATGTCACTGTTATCCGTGATGGGCCTGAGCGCGATCATTCTTCATTCTGTGCCGATTTTTTTGCTGGTCAAAGGGGTTGGTGCCGGTTACCTGATCTTTTTAGGTGTGAAGCTTTGGAGTCAGGGCTTTGGCCTGGATGCAATCCGGTCAACAGCAGAAGGAGGCGTGCAACCACGCCCGAGGATCATGAAACTTTACTGCAACGGTTTGCTTGTGGCACTCAGTAATCCCAAGGCGATTGCTTTCACCACGGCACTCTTTCCACAGTTTATTCATCCTGAGCATTCGATGACACAGCAGTTTTGTGTCCTGATTGCCACCTTCATGTCTCTGTCTTTTATCTGTCTTCTGGCTTATGCCGTTATGGCTGCAGAGACGAAGAATCGTTCCTCACGGATTAAGCTGCCAGGTGTGATGAGTAAGGTCTTTGGCGGTGCATTTATCGGTTCCGGTGTCTTTCTCGCCACAGCGACGCAGAAGTAATCAACTGTTCAAGTTGGCGCTGATTGAGATCTTCATTGTGGGTGAGCGGAAAAAGTTCTTACAAGCAAACAGGGCCCCTTCCGGTGCCCTGTTTGCTTGTATCATGTTTTCTTAGCCATCCATTCACAAAGTTTATCTGTTGCCTCAATAACTTTAGAACAGTATTCCTCTGGGAATTTTTCGGGGAGTGGTTCGTGCATAGGGTGGTGCTCCGCACAGGCAAGAGCCTTGGCACCATCAAAGTCGACGAGAGCTATCCGGGTTGACAGTTCGTGGTCCGGTCGTCCGAATGCAGTGCCGGGCAGGATTGCTACGCCAGTCTCCTCCAGGATGCGCTCGCACATCTCCGTCGAGGTGTTTATTCCACGTGCGGACAGCTGTTTCTTTAAAGGAGAGAAATCAGGAAAGATGTAAAAAGCACCCTGTGGTGGAGCGACAATGGCACCAGACGCCAGCAAGCGGCGACAAACAGCACCACAGAGAGACTTCAGAATTCGTCGCGAGTGACTCAGGTATTCTTCGATGCGTGTTCCGCCACGGAAAGCCCTGACCGCTGCATACTGAATTGGTGCACTGGTCGCCGTAAAGGTTTCACTGGAGACCACGGCCATCCCTTCAAGCAGCCAATCGAGCGCTGCTGGGAAGGCAAAGGTGCCCAGACGCCAGCCACCGGCACCGCACCATTTGCTCAAGCCGCTACTGATAATAGTCCCTTCCGGATAGTGTCGGGCGATCGACACGTGTGCACCCTCGAAGTTGAGTTCTCCGTAAATCTCATCAGACAGAATGATGATTTTATACTTTCTGGCCACCTCTGCAAGAGCTTTGAGCTCGTCATCGGTGTAGCTGCACCCGGTCGGATTGTTGGGGTAGTTTAGGATGACAATCCGTGGTTTAGACGGATCTTGCTGGCAATGTTTCTCCAACTCATCAGGGGTCAGAAGCCAACGATTGTCGCGACGGGTTGGCAGCCAGTAAACATGTCGGCCTATGATATGGGCCTGAGGGGCATAAGAAACCCAACTTGGAGTTGGAATGACAAGATCTCCGTAGTAGACCAACTGCAGGATGAACATCAATTCCTTGGAACCGGGACCGACCAGAATATGGTGGGGGTTGAAGTTCAAGTGTTGAGTACGTTGGTAGTATTCTGCAACGGCTTGCTGCAGGGCTGGCAGACCACGCACCGGCAGGTAGTCTTTTTGATGAGCATTCGCCTGAAGTTCTTCCACTACCGGTAGAGGGACCGGGAAGGGGGATTGGCCCAGCCCCATCTTGTAAATCTGGCGACCTTCGGCCAGTAAACGATTACTTAATTCGTTAATCCCCAGAGTTGCCGAGACTGGCAAACCACGTACATTCAGGTTGACGTGTTTTTCAAAGTAGTCTTGTTCTTTCATCTTCTCTTACCTTTGTCTCGTTTCCACTGACATTATATAGATAGATATTTGCGATGTTCCAGCGGCGTAACGTGGGTGCGGTGTTCTTCCCAGTCAGCCATCTTAAGCCTGAGATAGTTGTGGAAAATCGGGGCACCTAGGAGTTCTTTGAGGAAGTCACTCTTCTCGGCTTCCATGAGGGCTTCAAAGATGTCCTTGGGAATAAAGCGTTTGTCATAGATGCGTTTGTGGCTGGTCTTCTGGTAAGTGCTGCCAGAATCCGGGTTGCCACAGTCAAGCTCCTCTTCAAGGCCTTTCAGACCCATCGCGAGCAAGGTCGCTAGTTGTAGATAGACGTTGCCCGTAGCATCAGGGCAACGCAACTCAAGTCTGGTAGCCTTGGGATTAATGGCGTGGGGAATTCGTACCATCGAGCTGCGATTTTTCAAACCCCAGCCACGGATAATCGGTGCCTCACGATCCATGATGTAGGCCTTGTAGGAGTTTAGCGTTGAGGCCATGATGATTGATGATTCGCGTGCATACTTGATGATGCCACCGATAAAGTGACGCATCTGTGTGCTTAAGTGATACTCCCCATTACTATCGTAGAAGAGATTGTTGCCCTGCAAGTCGGTCATCGAGGTGTGGATGTGAAAGGCATTGCGGTTCATGCTGTCGAAAGGTTTGGACATGAAGGTCGCATGCATGCCGAACTCTGCCGCTACTTCTTTAGTGACATGGGTGAAGAGCAGGGTGCGGTCCGCCACTTCAAGTGGCTGGCCCGGCTCCAGGTTGATTTCGTGTTGCGAAGGTGTGACCTCGTGGTGGGTTTTCTCATAATTGATGCCACATTTCCCTAAAAGGTCGACAATCTTCTGCCTGACCAGTTCGCCTTCGTTGCCCGGTGAACTACCGAAGTAACCGTCCCGGTCTGTGTGCATGTCGCCGTCAAATTCATCACCTTTGAGCAAGAAAAATTCATGCTCCGGGCCGACCAGGAAGCGTACGCCGAATTCTTTTTCAGCCCTTTCAAGAACTGCTTCGAGTACGGCTCTGGGATCACATTCGGAACGTTCTCCAGACTGGTTATAAAGTTTGCCGACAAAAAAGGCCACTCGACGTTTGGGGAACTCCAGGATCTTCAGGCTTTCGAGGACCGGGAACATGATTCGGTCAGAATCGTCAACAGTCGCCAGGCCAGGAATGGAGCTGCCGTCAATACCGATACCGTGATTAAGAACATCGAGAATGTGATTGGGATTGATATCTAGATTTTTCAGACGGCCGTTGAGGTCAGTAAAAAAGACTTTCACTGATTCGGTGCCCTTCAGTTGCTCAGTGAGACTCTCTGTAGCGCCTGATGTTTGTCGGTCCTGCTCTGAGGCAAGCTCTGACATGGTCCTCTCCTTTGTCCTGATCGTTTAAGGTCTGAGTGAATAACTATTCTGGAACGTTTGGAATTGTAGTTTCCTGTCCCAAATGATTGCGTAAAGTGTATTCGGTTTCCGTTGAGCTCTGAATATAGTAATCCGGCATCAGGGGGATTTTCCCGATGTTTGTAGCAATCACGTACATCGGTTGCGCGAGCCCGGTGGTGTGTCCACGCAGGGCATCGCGGATCAGTTCTGCGCCCTTTTCGACACGAGTACGGAAATGGTCCATGCCCGGTGCTGGCTCGCAGTAAAAAACATAGTAGGGACGAATGCGTACTCGTAAAAGTTTCTGATGAAGCTCGCGGAAAGTTTCAACGTCATCGTTAATACCTTTGAGGAGAACCGCTTGGTTGCCGACATTGACGCCGCTACTGAGTAGATCATAGACCGCCTTGGCGGTTAGCTCTGTAATCTCTTTCGGATGATTGACCTGGGTGTTAAGCCAGATCGGCACACGATGGTATCCGCCGAGAACCTTGAGCAGTCCAGGGGTGATTCTTTGAGGCAAAACGACTGGCAGTCGTGAGCCGAAGCGGATCATTTGGATATGTGGAATTTCACGTAGCTTGGTGATCAGGTAATCCAGCTGTTCGTCGCTGAGGAGGAATGGGTCGCCGCCGGTGATCAAAATATCGCGCACTTCCGGGTGTTCGGCAATCCACTTCAGGCCTTCATCAACATCGAAGCTCAACTTCAGGTCTTTATCGACAACCAACTCCTTGCGGAAGCAGTGTCGGCAATAGATCCCGCAAACTTGAGTGACCGTGAACGCAACGCGATCTTTGTACTGCCTGGCGATGCAGTCCGGCCGTACTTCTTCGGTTGCCCGGTTCTCTTTCCATACCAGGTAATCTTTCATGCCGAAACGGTTTTCAGTTTCAAACATGGAAGGGATGACCTGTTTGCGGATCGGACAGTTAGGGTCGTCGCGATCCATCAGGGCTGCGAAGTAGGGGGTTGTCCCCCAGGTTGTTTTGAGTGTCTCCAATGCATGACGTTCCGAATCGGACAGATTGATGAACTTCTCAAGCTTTTCAATCGTGTCTACGCTGTCTCTCATCTGTTGCTGCCATTCTGTTTTCATCTGCGTCCTCACTTTTATGTTCGTTTAGTTCTCTTGCTCAACAATTTTATGGCCGGTGTCAATGTAGTGTTGGCGAATCAGTTGCTCGAGTTTGGCCGAGTCCTTTTTGCGAATCATCGTGATAATCTCAAGGTGTCTGTCGCGGATTTCTTCGGGTTTATAAACATTGGCCCAGTGTTTGTAAAAGAGGAGGTGTAGTTTGAGACTGAGCTGTTCGGTAAAAAACACGACCTGGGCATTGGTGCAGTGGCTGAATAGCACTTCGTGAAACTCCTGGCCGATATCGATCAACGCTTTGTGCTGTCCCTTTTGAGCGAACAGTTCCATTCTGTGGGCCATCTCTTCGAGGCGAGCGAGGTCCTCATCGGAAAAATTGTTGATTCCTTGAGAGATGGCGAAACCTTCCAGTACGCCGCGGGCAACATAACTGTCGATAATTTCTTCCGCGGAGAGAGATGCGACAAAATTGCCAACTTGAGGCCGGTATTCGAGAAGCCCGGTTCTGACAAGATCGGCAAGTGCTTCACGGATTGGCGCGCGACTGATGCGAAGTTCCTTTGCCAGGTGACTTTCAAGAATTTTCTCGCCAAGCTGGAAGCGGTTCTCTCGTAGGCCATCGTAAATGTGTTTGATGACGTGATCTTTGTAAGTTGTGCGTTGAAAGGGCATGAAGTCTCCGTGGACGCTTGGCTGATTGTCGAATGTCGACATTATCTTGGTTTTGCATAATAATGCAATAAAAAATCGACGTAACAGCCAACTCCACGGCACACTGGATGAGAGGTTAAGCAAACGCGTTGCTGATACAAGGGGGGCTATAGCTGCTGATTGTTAAGACGATACCCTTAGTGCCGCGTCAACGACAAACTGAAGTATCCAACTTGTTCTTTTCCGCGCCAGCTTCGTTATGTCCTAAGCCACGTAGTTACAACTATGTGACTCAAGACATGCCTTGCTGGCACAAAAAATCACGGTGTTGTATTTACGTCATTTCATCATTGACACGACACTAGCAACCGACGGGGTTTATTTAAGCAAATTTAAAAGAATTTACAGTAACTCGGCTATCAATATCGTCAGTCTGGTTTGTTTTTAGTGGTGCTTCACATGCCCTAAAAAGTCTTTGAGCCTCTCCGATTTTGGATCTTTCATCACTTCGCCGGGTTTGCCTTCCTCGACAATTCTGCCATCATCCATAAAAATCAGTCTGTCGCCGACCTGGGCGGCAAAGCCCATTTCATGGGTAACAACAACCATTGTCATGCCGCTGTCTTTAGCAATGTTTTTCATGACATCCAGAACTTCTCCGATCATTTCGGGGTCTAGAGCCGAGGTCGGTTCATCAAACAGCAGGACCTTGGGGTTAACCGCCAATGCTCTGGCGATCGCGACACGTTGTTGTTGTCCACCGGAAAGTTGCCCCGGTAATTTGTTTTCAAATTCAGCTAAACCAACCTTGTCGAGCAGGTTCCTGGCTGTATCTGTCGCTTCAGCCTTAGTCATTTTTCTCGCTTTGCGAGGACCAAAAGCGACATTTTCAAGCGCAGTCATATGTGGAAAAAGATTGAATTGCTGAAAGACCATACCAACCTCCAGCCGTATCTGACGTATCCGGCCCTGCTCCTCAGGAATTCTGATACCATCAACAATCAGTTCCCCGCTTGTTATCATCTCAAGGCAGTTGATACCGCGCAGTAGGGTGGATTTTCCGGAGCCGGACGGACCGATGATCACAACAACCTCACCTTCCTGGATGGAAAGGTTAATGTTATGTAAGACCTCTGTATCGTCAAACGATTTACACACATTCTTCAACTCAATAATGCTCGGCATCTTTTCCTTATCTTTCTTTTAGACTTGAAACCGGAAGTTACAGACAATAAAGAGTACAAGTCTTAGACTCTCTGGACACTTTAAACGGCCAACACTTTCGGCCGTTTACTCATACCATCAGATTTAGAAAATCTTCATTCTCCTCTCGAGATGTCTTAATGACATAGCGAGAACCGTTGTCATGATCAGATACATGACGGCCACAGTCAGCCAGATTTCAAGTGCCCTGAAATTACTGGCCATAATTTCCTGACCCTGCCTGGTCAATTCACCTACCCCGATGACAATAAAAAGGGAGGTGTCTTTGAGACTGATGATAAATTGATTGCCGAGAGGAGGGATCATTCTACGGAAGGCTATAGGACCGATTATGTGCACGATCAGCTGAAAACGGCTGATGCCCAGTGACATCCCGGCTTCCAAAAGCCCCTTATTTACGGAAATGACCGAGCCACGGACAATCTCCGCAATATAGGCCCCCGCATTGAAAATAATGGTAATGACTGCGGCAGTTAAAGCTTCGATACGAAAGCGCTCGATATCTGTGACAGCCTTAACCAACATGGGGAAGGCAAAATAGAGAAACATCGCCTGAACAATAATCGGAGTGCCGCGTATCGTCTCAACATAACCACCTGAGATGTACCGGATCAGGACACTGAGCGGCAGGAAGATCCCGTGTGGCTTTTCACCAAGAGCTTCAGTCCCTGCTATGCGGCCCAATCCACCTAAAACACCAAAGATCATACCACCGATAATGCCCAGGATAGTTATGATCCAGGTTAGTTTGGCCCCTTCAAGAAGAGCAGGTAGAGATTCGGTAATAACTGAAAATTCAAAATCCATAATTAGCTCCGCCGGTAAAGGCTATTAACTGGAGATGCTCTCAAAAACGAAGGATCCCTCCGGCACAGGCTCGTGCTGAAGGGATCCTGGGTGCGTACGTCTTTGTCCTACGTTGTAGCATTGGTTTCACTGTAGGTCAGTTTGCTTTTTCCTCCAGATTACTCAGGGTCTGCATTAAACCATTTCCTGAAAAGATCGGCATAAGCACCATCTTCCATCATCTGGAGAAGAGCAACGTTTACTTTGTCGCGTAGAGGACTTCCCTGTGGGAAAGCGATCCCGTATTGGGCTGCTTTGACATCGGGACCGACAGCCTTGACCTTGCCGTTACCGGCAGTCTTGATGTAATAGAGAACGTTCGGGGTGTCATGCATTGCTGCATCAGCACCGCCGGTGACAACTTCGAGATAAGCTTGATCGATATTAGGGAACTTGACGACTTTCTTCGCGCCAAGGGTTTCAACATATTCAACGGTTGCAGTGCCGAGTTTTACGGCAACAACTTTGCCCTTCAGGTCAGCAGGAGCCTTGATGTCCTTGTTGTCTGCCAAAACCATGACTTTCAGACCAGCCCTGAAATAGGGGTGAGAGAAGTCAATCTTCTCCTCCCGGGCAGATTTGATGAAAATTGCAGCCAGGGCAACATCCAGGTTACCGGTTGTCAGGCCGGGGATCAGACCATTGAAATCCATCGGTTTCAATTCATATTCAACACCAATGCGTTTTGCAATTTCTGCCCACAACTCGATATCAAATCCGGTGTATTTCCCATCCTTGCCTTTGTACTCAAAAGGCACGAAAGCTGTGTCCGTACCGACGTACAACTTCTCGGCAAAAGCCGCTCCAGACGTGAAAATCATTACGCTCGCAAGAAACAATACAGCCAGTTTTTTCATGATGTTACCTCTCCTTTACAGTGTAGATTCCGCATCAATTCAAAAAATGGATAATGAAAACCTTTGATCCGTGAGCTGGCTTTCCTATCCCCCGACGACACTTGTAATATAACAACGTTTCTTACGAAAACATGTGGGTTTGGCAAAGTCAAGACTTAAGGGCTCTCTCACTGGGTTGTTCCAAAGAAATTTTTCCCTAGGCTAAACCGCAGCTAAGAGATGGCGAGCCAGGAATCTGACTTTTGGGCAAATTTCTGCACACCGGCCTCATCGAGTTCGCCACAGCTGTTTGAGTAAAACTGCCTGGTAAATTCTCGTTGGCTGACTCTCCGGGCGAGCAGGGTACTGGTTTTTGCATAGACGCTCTCCAGGGTCATATCAAGTGCCGACAGGACTCCCATTCGAAGGGCCTTAACGCCCAACTCATATTTCGACAAATCGGTGCTGCCGTATGCTGAATGTGATTTTGCGATAACGATTGCCTCGTTGTCATTGGCCCATCGCGAAAGAACGTCAATCAATTCCTCGCGGTGCCCACTCATGCCATAGATGAGAACTATCAACGCTTTGAGGTCCGTATGCTGAAGATAATGAGTCAGCCAAAGCGGGTTTGTGGTGTGGGTAAGGCTGAAGATGTCTACTGACTGAGAAGCCTCCGTGTTGAATGTCTCTGTCTGCCCTTTATTGATGGCATAGTCGTTGAGCAGGAACTCGGATAGGTGGATCTCGTCCCTGAGGTTCGAGGCAAAGGCGTCTAAACAATCTACACCAATATCTGTTTTCGTGGCCCTGGTTGCCTTGATGATTTTCTTGTTGAATGCCACCCACACGCCGCAATTGAGCGTCGATGCAGCAAGAAGGGCTGTCTCCAGATTTTCGGTCACATCATTGCCCTTGTCTTCAAGAGTTTTCTGGGCACCTGTGACAACAACAGGTTTTTGAATGCCCTGAAGCATAAAGGAGAGCATGCTCGCCGTGTAGGCAAGCGTGTCCGTGCCGTGGGTAACGATAAACGCATCATGGTGATCGTAGCTGTCGCAAATCGTCCTGGCGATCTTCTGAATGTGCGGTATCTGCATGCTAGCACTGTCAATTCCAAACTCTCCGAAGGGCGTTTGCGCGTGGGCGATGAGGCGCTCTCCGGAAAGTCCCTTGTCAATTCTACTAAGGAGACCCGCAAAGGAGTGCTTTGGCTTGAAACCGGTTTTGGATTCAGCAGAAGCGATTGTACCCCCGACGTGAATTGGAAGAATGCGAGTTTTTATCAATGGATCCTCCGCTAAATAGTATTTCATATAAGAATCTCAAGTTATGTGTCATTTGAGGAGACTCAGTGAGAAAGGACTGTCTTGTGCGGGTGGCCTAAATTCAGTCTAGAAAAAATCAATAAAGGGGCAAGTTTGTTTTTCGCCCTGCATGTCAACCTGATGCGCGA
>JAAXQF010000352.1 GCA_012974435.1 Desulfuromonadales bacterium
CGCGGGTACCCGATGTCGAAAAGATGAACGTCGGCAGTGCGAAAACTCGGCTAACGCCTCAAACAGTTCGCCCTGCTGATCGCCGTTAATCCATTCGTCCTCGGCTGCGGCAACAGGGGTGGAAAACCAGACAACTTCATGCAAAGCCACAAGCTAAGAACGCAACAAAAAGCGCAACAGATTAACAATCTGTTGCGCTTTTGTGCTTCCAAAACTGCTGAAAAGATTAATCAAGCAGATCAACAATTTCCGGTGCCATACCGACATAGCTGCCCGGAGTCATCTCAAGCAGACGTTGTTTATCATCATCAGCCAACTCCAACCCTTCAATAAAGGCTCGAATCGTCTCAGCAGTAATCTTCTGCCCACGAGTCAACTCCTTGAGCTTTTCATAGGGCTTCTCGATTCCAGCCTTGCGCATCACCGTCTGAATCGGCTCAGCCATCACCTCCCAGGCGTTATCCAGGTCACTCGCCAGGTTCTTCTCATTGAGCTTGAGCTTGCTTAAACCCTTGATGGTCGAGTGGTAAGCGATCATGCTGTAACCGAAGCCGACACCCATGTTGCGAATCACCGTCGAATCGGTCAGGTCACGCTGCAGTCTGGATATCGGCAACTTGGCGGAAAGGTGACCGAAGATCGCGTTAGCCAATCCGCAGTTGCCTTCCGAGTTTTCGAAATCAATCGGGTTGACCTTATGTGGCATGGTCGAAGAACCGACTTCGCCGGCGATTGTCTTCTGCCCAAAGTAGGCCATGGAGATGTAAGTCCAGAGATCACGATTAAGATCGACAAGAATGGTGTTCCAACGAGACAGGGCATCAAAAAGTTCAGCCATGTAATCGTGGGGCTCGATCTGGGTGGTAAAGAGGTTCTGAGTAAGACCAAGGTCACCTTCGATCACCTTTTTACTCAAAGCGACCCAATCGACCTGCGGGTAAGCAGAGAGGTGAGCATTGAAATTTCCAACTGCTCCGTTGAGCTTGCCGAGGATCTCCACGTTGGCAACGCTTGCGCCTTGCTTGCGCAGGCGGGCAACGAAGACCGCCAACTCCTTACCGATGGTGGTTGGTGAGGCAGTCTGCCCATGGGTGCGGGCCAGCATCGGCACGGTCTTGAAGTCCTTGGCCAGAGAGGTCAACTCACTGGTGATGCGTTCCTGCAACGGCTCCAGAGCTTTAAGACCATCCTTAAGCATCATGGCGTGCGACAGGTTATTGATATCTTCCGAGGTGCAAGCGAAATGCAGGAACTCCGACAGTCCTTCCAAAGAAGTCCCCGTGATCTGCTCCTTGAGGTAATACTCAACCGCTTTGACATCATGGTTGGTCACCTTCTCGATCGCTTTGACCTTCTCGGCTTCCTCAGGAGTAAACTTGGTTACGATAGCGAGAAGGGACTGTTCCTCCTCTATCGTCAGTGCACGGCATTCTGCAATTTTCGACTCGGCACAGAGCGCCAGCAGCCACAGAACCTCAACCTTCACCCGGTTGCGGACCAGGGCATACTCGGAAAAACATTCGCTCAGCTCTTCTACTTTTGAAGCATACCGCCCATCAATCGGGCTGATCGCTGTAATCATGACAAAACTCCTGAAAAATATTGTGTTGAGAACCTCAAAATATAGCCCTCTCGGCTCGCTGGTGCAAGGCCATTAGGTTACTTACAGCTGATTGGGGGAAATGATAAGGAGTAAAGCTCTTAAGCGTATGTGGCCTGAAGCCTTATTGCATCTCACTGATTCCCTGCCATACTGAATATCCATTGCTGACATAGTGCAACAGGGAGGCCACGATGACCAACTACCGAAAATGGTACTGCAGTTGTAGAGGCAAGCCGTTGGAACTCAGCACAGTTGAAACTGCCGATGACGAGCCCGTGGAAGCAACCTGCCAACGTTGCGGGGCCTCACCCTCATCGGACCCAAAGCACACCATCTCTTACCAGGACGTTGAAACCTGGGATGACTGAGCGGACCTAGCTGACCAGATCACGGGTAAAGAGAACAAAAGCCATCGAAGGCCTCTTGCTGGCTTCGCGAATGACGAACTGAATGCCATCAAACTGCCAGCCCTCAGCTGTGCGTTCGTTCAGCACCTCTTCAATCGATTCATCCGTTACCACAGCCAACTCTACAACTTTATATTCGATCATACCTGGCGCACCTTCCCTTCAACCTGACTCCTCATTTACAGACCTTTATCATCGACGTTATAACGTGCCCCGACGTGTAGGGTAAAGAACTCTCTTTAACACGACCGCGACCATATAGATGACCTTTTAACCTATCGGTTAAAACATCTTTCTATCCCCACGATCGGTTATTTTTTTACAAAAGTTAAATCTCCTGCTATTCCGTATACTTTATGCTTATACGCCCTTTAATTAGCTGATTTACCGAAAATATTCTGTTGACTTCTTTTTAGAACGACGTATCATGTCGCAAAATTTACCACCCCATGATGTGGTTGTTTTTTACGAATAAGTACCTTAAAAAATGCTCACAATGCAGGGATCGCTCATTTTTACGACCTTTCCGAGCTAACAATTCCATGCGTTATAACGGACTTTATTTATTATGCGGACCACCTCGATAGGTGCTTCCGCAATTTATTGTTTCACATCTGTCACATGAAAAAACACTGAAAGAAAAGGAGTCACATCTATGGGACACGGACCAGCAGTAAAACTCGGCAAGGATAATGCTGCCGCGTACAAGAGCAAAATCGGCATTTCGATGTTCTTCGTCTACACCCTGACCTACTTCGGCTTTGTCGTTATCAATGCGGTCAGCCCGGCACTGATGGAAAAAGTCTACTTCGGTCAGACCCTGGCCGTTCTCTATGGCTTCTTCCTGATCGTCTTCGCTTTAGTGCTCGCTGTCATCTACAACCACTTCTGTACAGCCGCTGAAGCGCGCTTGAATTAATAGGGAGAAACTAAGACAATGATATATACACAATCGCCGATAGCCATCGGCCTGTTTTGCTTTTTTGTTCTTTTCGTTCTCGGGCTCTCTTTCTACCTTGCCCGCCGCACCTCTACAGCTGACGGCTACTACGCTGCCGGCGGTAACATTCACTGGTTCACTAACGGTATCGCTTTTGCTGGTGATTACCTCTCTGCTGCCTCCTTTCTCGGTATTTGCGGCATGATCGCAACCGCTGGTTTCGATGGTTGGATGTACTCCATCGGCTACCTGGCCGGTTGGATGGTCGCTCTCTTCCTGGTCGCAGAACCGATGAAACGCCTCGGCAAGTATACCTTCACCGACGCTCTAGACTCCAAGTTCAACTCCAAAGCGATTCAGCTGATGGCGGCCATTTCAACCCTGGTCGTCTCGGTTTTCTACCTGATTCCGCAGATGGTCGGTGCCGGCGTTCTGGTTCAGCCTCTGCTCGGCATGCCGCACTGGGTTGGTGTCTGCATCGTTGGTGTGGTTGTTACCATCATCGTTGCCACTGCGGGTATGGCTTCGACCACTTACGTTCAGTTCTTCAAAGGCGCACTGCTGCTGATCTGCTCAACTGTCGTCGTGGGCCTCGTACTTTTCCGCGGGCTCGGTACCGACCCCAACCAGGGTGACACCAAGGAATACCATCAGTTCCAGACCCTGCAGGCCGAAGTCACCAACGGTAGCCTACAGGTTGCAGGCTACAATGTGGTTGATGGCCTCGACTCTGAATTCGGCGAAGCAGGATTTGTTAAACTCTCCCAAGACGGCGCAGAAACTGTCTGGCACCTCAAAGAAGCACCAACCGGCTACGAGCTGGTCGAAGCACTGTTTGTTACCAAGATGGCTGACGGCACCAAACTCTACAATGGCGCTCCGAAAGAAGACGGCAAGTTCTTTGCTGTTGGCCACATCAAGGAGATCACCGTTGACGGCAAAGAGATCGCTCAGACCGGAGCCGTTGGTCCTCTAGAGTTCCTCAACCGCTTCAAAGACAGCACTGTCGTCCTCTGGGGCAAAAAGTACGTCAAGGTTGGCGACACCACAACCACCATCTACTACCAGAAGCCGACCCCGGGCAGCCGCATTCTACGTCCCGGTTTGAAGTTCAAAGTTGACAACGCGAGCGGCCTCGACAGGTTCAACTTCATCTCGTTGATGCTCGCACTCTTCTGCGGTACCGCGGCCCTGCCCCATATCCTGATTCGTTACTACACGGTACCGAGCCAGGCAGCAGCCCGTAAGTCGACCATCGTCGCTATCGCAGCAATCGGCTTCTTCTACATCCTGACCCTTTTTCTTGGTCTGGGTGCCATGACCAACGGTGTCATCAACATTACCGACAACAACATGTCGGCGCCGTTGCTGGCCCTCTCCTTCGGGGTCCTACTCTTCTCCGTCATCTCATCTCTGGCCTTCGCCACAGTACTCGGTACTGTTTCGGGTCTGATCGTCGCCTCAGCCGGAGCCGTTGCCCACGACCTGATGGACAACTTTCTCGGCATGAACATGACGGATGCAGGCAAAGTCAGAGCGGGCAAGATCTCTGCCATGGTCATCGGAGGCATTGCCATCTACCTCGGCATCATCTTCGAAGGCATGAACGTTTCCTTCCTGGTCGGCTGGGCCTTCGCTGTTGCAGCTTCAGCTAACCTGCCTGCGATCCTGATGATCCTCTTCTGGAAAAAAGCAACCGCACTGGGCGTTGCAGCATCGATCTTTATCGGTCTGACTTCTTCTCTCGGTCTGATCCTGGTTTCTCCTGACATGTGGATCCGTTACGGCCTACTGCCTCAGGATGCTCCCGTCGCTTTCAATAGCCCGGCAGCCATCTCCATCCCGGCCAGTGTTCTGACCCTGATCATCGTTTCACTGATGACTCAGAAGAAGGGCGCCATGGTTGAGGAAGGCGCAGAAGCCTGATCCTTGCAAGAAAAGGTTCAACCTGTTAAATAGAGAGAGGGGCTGCTCTGCAGCCCCTCTCTTTTCCTTTTTATACAATCTAACAACACTGGATATATTTCATGCGCCGTTTCCGCTACACACTGATTGCCGTCTGCCTGGTCCTCCTGATTCTAGGTGTGAGTGATCTGACCCTCTGGTTTAACAATCAAGCCCCGCAAGCGGTCAGCATTGAAACCCTGGAGCAGATCGGCGCACCTGCTGAATGGCTGGACGTTAAAGCAGGCTACCAGGATCTTGACCGTGCCATCTCTACCTCCGGCTCTCTGGAGATGGAAGCTCTACTGGTGCCGCTTGTTGCTCACCCCGACCAGGACCAGATTCATGTCATGGTTGAAACTCGGGATCCACACCAGCTGAAGCTTTTTCAGGACTACCACTTTTTTACTGACACACTTCCTGAGAAGAAGGAATTCCGACGCAAACATGGCGCTGAATTTAAAGGTCAACGAGATATCACTGGTATGCTGGTCGCTGGTCTGATCGCCCGGGGGAATCGGCAGAAACTGATTGATCTGGCAAAAGAGACTGATCTGAATATTGCTGATGATGTGATTTTTTTGAGTGAGGGCAAGGAGCCAGGCAAGTTGCGTGGAGTGTTCTTTACGCTGATTGGCTTACTAGGTCTGTTTAAGGTTTTTACCCACAAAAAAGCAGTCACACCTACACCCGAGAAGGCGGATCACAACCCGGAGTAGAGGCTCTTCCTTCTACCCGACAGCCTCCTAGACATCATCGCGGGTCAAAGTGCCGTCAACCAATCTCCAAAGGTTATGCTCGTTTTTGTTCTTCAGCGTCTCAGGTAGCATTGTCTGAGGAAAGTTCTGGTAACACACCGGACGTAAAAACCGCTTGATCGCAGCAGTACCGACTGAGGTGGAACGACTATCCGTCGATGCAGGATAAGGTCCTCCGTGATTCATTGAATCGCATACTTCTACACCAGTCGGGAAGCCTCCCACGAGAACCCTGCCAACCCTGCGTTCAAGCCCCCTAAAGAGCTCGGCGTAATCTTCCACCTCAAGATCCTTGCCGTGAACGGTCGCAGTCAACTGGCCCTGAAGATTTTGAGCTGCAATCATCATCTCTTCTCTGGAATCACAAGCAACGACCACAGCAGAGGGACCGAACACCTCTTCACCGATCCCGGGATTTTCAAGCAAGACCTTGGCATCGGTTTGCAACAAGACAGGGCTCACTAAACAGCCTGCTTCCTGAAGATCTTCACCCCCAACCCTGACAACGCCTTTGATGCTTATCAACCGTTTAATGCCCTGCTGAAAGTTCTCTTTGATTCCCGCATGCAACACAACACCTGGAGGCTTTAGCGACAGCAGCTCTGCTGCTTTCTGGACAAAGGCCTGCAGAGACGGCCCCTTAATAGCAAACACGAGACCCGGGGCGGTGCAGAATTGTCCTACACCGAGGGTCACCGACTCCACAAAATCCTTGGCCAAGCTGTCACCATGTTCCTGCAATGCCTGAGGCAACAGAAAAATGGGGTTAACACTGCCCATTTCAGCATAAACGGGAATCGGCTCAGGACGCGATGAAGCCAGATCGAAAAGGGCTCGGCCGCCGGCAAGTGAGCCGGTAAAGGCCACAGCCTTGATACGAGGATGTTCGACAAGAGAGGCACCAACCTCAAAACCGCTACCCTGAACCAGGCTAAAAATTCCTTCCGGAAGATCACACTTCTCGACAGCCTTTGTGATTGCCTGTCCAGCCAACTCGGAGGTTCCCGGGTGAGCTGGGTGGCCTTTAACCACAACCGGACACCCGGCGGCCAAAGCTGAGGCCGTATCGCCACCGGCCACAGAAAAGGCAAGCGGGAAGTTGCTGGCACCGAAGACCGCTATCGGCCCCAAAGCGATATGTATCTGGCGGATGTCTGGTTTGGGGACAGGTAATCGATCCGGGAGGGCGCGATCGATACGCGCCTCCACATAAGAGCCCTCTTTGATCAATCGTGCAAAAAGCTTCAGCTGGTTAACAGTCCGGCCCAGCTCACCGACAAGGCGTGCTTCAGGGAGACCGGTTTCCTGCATGGCGCGATCGACCAGAACCCCTTCAAGGGTCAACAACTCTGTAGCAATGGTCTCGAGAAATTCTCCGCGTTTTATGTTGTCTGTGGCCCTGTAAGCGTCAAAAGCTTTTTCAGCCAAAGCCACCGCACGATCCACATCTTGAGAGGTCCCTTCATAAAAGAGGGGCTCCAGAGCCGCTCCCGTTTCGGGGTTAACCGCCTGGAAGGTATGTTCTCCCGTGAACGCGTAGCTTGAACCAATCAGCTGCTTTCCAGTCAGGCACATAGGATGTTTTCTCTCAATCCATCAAGTTATGCGTTCAGCAACCCTTCAAGCTCCGGCTCAAAGATTTCCCAGACCCGCTTCTCCAGCTTTTCAATAAATTCCGGGTTGGTAATGTTCGGTAACTTGATGTTCTGGTTCGGATTCTCAGACACCTCGGCCGGCAGACAAAACTCCGCCTTGGTGTAACCCTGTCGTAACTCAAGAGCCAGTCCGCGTAGAAAAGCGCGGCGTACTGCAGCACGGATGTTATCGATACTGACATCCAGATCAAATTCGCTCTTCAGACAATCAACCACCATCTGTGTGCCGATGCCCAGGCGTATCCGGGATTGGTTTCCGGCTGATAAGCAGCAATCTCCAGCCCTTTAACATGGTAAGCGTAGCTGGTTTCGCTAAGGCTTTCCGACAGTCGCATGGAGCCCTGGCCGATTTCCGGCAGTTTCCCCTCTCCTGCCTGAATGATCAGTTCACGAATCTTTTCATAATCACCAAAGGTCGCGCCGTTGAGAATCGTCGCTTGTGGATGTCTTTCGTTGTATGACAACGCGTAAGAGATAGTCACGCCAAGGGAGATGGCATCCATGCCGTAGTTGTCACTAAGTTGGATCAGCCGTGCAGCCTGACCGGCATCGTGAACACCGATATTGGTACTGAGCAGGTTGAGCGGCTCATAGTCGAACTTGGCCAGGAACTCACCCTTGCTGCCGTCAGCGTTCTTCTCGGAAATATTGTTGTGACAGGTGATGCCGCAGCGGTAGCAGGCCTGCGACTTGATGTCGTACTCTTTTTCAACATTTTCACGGAACAACTTCTCCGGGACCGCATTTCCTTGTGGGCGGAAGTTATTGACCGGCACCGCGTGAAATTCCTGTAGCACATCGTAGGCAGCCCAGGTCCCGCCACCGCCGCCACAACGGATCGGTTGAATGCGGGCAGAACCTCCCCCCTTGATGACGTTGACATTAACTTTTTTAACCGCCTCGGATAAGGGTTTCATCTTGTCGCTGCTTTGCGCCACCAGGGCAAGGATGTTCTTATAGCCCATCAGGCTGCCCATACCGCCACGCCCTGCGAATCGGCACTTGTCTTCTTTCTCTTTGAGCTGATTCTCAGTGGAAAGGGCGACAGCACCCATAAAATTATTCTGCCAATTCTCTCCGGCCTGACCGATGGCTGCAAAATGGGCGTCAGCGTAGTCCTTCTGTAAAACCATAATCTTATCGTGAGTAGAAAGGCCGAGTAAGTGCTCGGCGGGTTTCAATTCGACCTGCGGCCCTACATCAGTCTCCTTAATCACCACATAAACCGGTTGTTCCGAGCGGTTCTCGAAAATCAGTTCATCCAGACCGGTCCACTTGAACTTGGCGCCGAACTTGCCACTGCCAGTCGACCACATGGCGGCAGGGAGCCCGGCCTTGGAACCTTTGATCGGACTGTAACCGGAGAAGTAAGTACGCATGCCTGTCATGGCGCTGCTGCCGGTCAGCAAACCGGTATTGACGATCAGCGGATTCTCGTCGCAATATGCGTTTTCTATCTTTCGTTCAGCCAGATCCTGAAAAGAGCGACCGAAACCGCCGAGGACATCTTCCAGGTTGCGGCAGGGGATCTCTTCCATGCGCTGTTCGCCTGTTCTCAAGTCGAAGGTACAGCGTTTATAGAGGACATTAGATGGCTCAGCGGCGGGATCAGTTGTCAAAAACCTCATCGATTTGCCTCCTTATTCTAAAAAACATTCATTGCAGACAAATTTCGACAATGGTTCTTCTCAACCTCCATCTAGCATAGGAAGGAGAGACAAGACTTCACCGTCTTTGAGAATGTCTTGTTCTCCTGCATGCATACCATTGATGAGAATAATACCGAGAACATCCTTAGGTAGCTGGAGAGCATCAACAACCTCATAAACCCTTGTATCAGAGGGGTATTCAAGCAGTTTTTCTTTAAAGCGGCCAATGCGAAACATGCCAACGAGTTTGACATTAATCTTCATCATCTTCAGTCACTCTTGGTTAAGAAATGCTTTATTATACTGCAACGTTAATATAATCACTAAAACAGCGTCAATCAACATCAACTGCTTTGCTTTTTACAAACTGCTGCAAAACCAATCCCGCCACAATCAAAACCAACCCATAAAAAGTAGAAGGCAAGATCTCTTCGCCAACCAGAAAATGGATCAGGATCAGAGAGAAAAACGGTGAGATAAAAATCAGACTGCTGATCCGCGCCGCACTGGCGGTGTATTTCAAAGCCTGTAGCCAGAGAAAAAAGGAAATGCCCATCTCAAAACAGCCGATATAGGCCGCACCAAGTAAACCGGTCAGATCCGGGACACGCATTTCAGTGAAAATCAGGCAATAGACCAAGCTTAGCGGTAGAGCGCAGAGAAAATTCATAAAGAGGCCGGCCAAGGGCGGTCTGCCATCCCTGACATTAAAAATCCAGTAAAGCGCCCAGGCGATGGTACTCCCTAAAGCCAGGGCAACCCCAAATGGGTCTGAAAAATTCATCCCCAGCAAATCGCCACGAGTCGAAATCACCAGCACACCACAATAGCTCACAAGAATGGCAAGAATCTCACCTAGAGAAAGTTTTTGTTTGAGTAATGGTACGGCAAGAATAGAGAGTGTGATGGCCCAAGTATAGTTAAGAGGCTGAGCCTCCTGAGCCGGAAGTAGATCGAAAGCCTTGAATAGGACCAGATAATAAAGGAAAGGATTGAGTATTCCCAAGCCCGCTGAACGCAGCCATTCCTGACGATTTTTTGGGAAAGCCAGACCCAGCTCGCGACGAAACAGCAGGATGACACCAAGCAGAAGGACAGACACCAGGTTGGCGTAAAGAAGCAGATGTGCGGGCGACAAGGTCCGTAATGAAATTTTGAACGCTGAAGCAACCGTCGACCAGATCAGAACCGCGCCGATTGCGTAGATATATGCCTTACGTTGATTGACCATGCGGTCAACCTCCAAATTCCGCCGGGACTTCCGGGGTAGCGCGCCCCCCCAGAGTGAGGACCGCCAAACCGGAGAAAATCAGGGCTATACCAACAAAGGAAACCGGGTTCAGTTGTTCGCCCAGGACCAACAGGCCCAAAAGACCTGCAGTCAAGGGCTCTGCCAGGGTCAAGGTGACCGCAGTGGCAACCGGAACTCGCTGCAAACCACGGGCAAACAGCCAGTAGGCGAGAGCGGCCGTTACCAGGCCAAGGTGGAGTATGACAGCAATACTACGAGGAGCCGCCAGCCAGGCCATTTCACGTCCGATTAACAGAGGGGCAAGCATCAAGGCACCAATACAGAAGACAACCGCGATAACAGCATTCGCGTCGTGTTTTTCTAACAAACCCTTGATCACCAGAGTATAGGCTGCATAGGCAACACCGGCACCGATAGCGAGTGCGACACCCAGCAGATCAATCACAACATCACCACCGCTGCTAAGGGTCAAAACAACACAACCGATAATTGCAAGAGCCGTCGCAACAAACCAACTTCGCCCAGGGCGCTCTCCCCGGAAGAAATAACCGAGCAGTCCACCGGCAACCGGTGCACTGCCGATACCGACAATAGTCCCGACAGCGACTCCGGTTTTGGCGACACCGGCAAAAAAGAAGGCTTGATAAAGCGCAGTAAACAGGGCTGCAGAAAGCGTTGCTTTAAGTGGCCAGCCTTTCATCTGCGACAGTCCAGTGGTCATCAATACAATCAACAGCATGGAGACGCCACCGATCGCCAGACGTAAGAATCCGATAACCATCGGATCGAAGCCGGCAGGTGCAAAAGCCTGGGTCGTCCCGGTTGTTCCCCATAACATGGCCGCCATCAGGATAAACCAGACTCCCGACCGTGAATCATCTTGCTGCATCAAAAACTCCCATCAAGACACTCATGAAACAACTTGTTCACGACTCCGCTGCACACCAGCACATGGCCAGCATAAGTAAAGCAGCGCCAGAAGACGACCAAGCAGGTAAGCAAGCGCTGCGGAGGTCACTCCAGGAAGCGCTGAGTATAGTACAAGCAACGCCATTATTGAAAAAATTCCCACCGCTTCAATAGCAGTTGCCAGCGTCACAGGAAGTGTTATGCCGGCATCGATCAAAACAGCTCGTTGATAACCGATAGCAACTGTCAAGGCCGGGAAAAAAGCCATGATCTGCAATGGCGGAATTGCTAACTGAACCAGCTCTGCAGACAAACCGGAAAGGGTTGCAAACCAGACCACGTTGAGAGGGGTAAATGCAATCAAAGACAACCCACCACCCAGTGCAAGTCCCAGATAGATGGCAAACTTTCTGACCACCGCGCGATTCTGCTGACCATCCTTTAACGTAGCGATCGCCACCTCTGGATAAGATAATCCGAGCGCACGAAACAGGAAGGTCAGAGCATAGAGCACCGGCATGACCGCCAAGGACTCAAGAGGCTTGTAACTATGGCCGAGGAAAAAGGTCACCACAGGATGAACACTCAAGCCGATCAGAGGCGTCATAGCCAGAGGCAGGTAGAAACGACTCAACGCGGCATAGGAGGTCATGACAACGGCCTCTCCGGTTTCCGCCAGTGATGTTGCAATCGCACGACGGGCCAGCCAACGAGTCGCCAAGGCCTCAGCCACGACACCGACACTCAAGGAACAGGCTCCCAGACTGGCACCTGGCAAATCACCAAATGACCAGAGCAGGTATGCCGTTGTCGACATACTCAAAAGTCTGACCGCAGTGCCAACAGCAACCCGTCCCGGTTGGTGATGGGCGATCAGCACACCTTGGTAAAAACGACGCATGCCGATAGCCGCCGGCCATGGCAAGAGCAACCACAAAGCCTGATTCACATGAGCGGAGATATCGGATGACAAACCAAGAAGCATTGTCGTTAAGGGGATAAAAACAGCCGGTACGAGCAGAAGGAAAAGAAACAGCGTGACGATCCCACACAGGATCACTGAGAAAGAGCGCAACCGCAGGTAATCACAACGACTCCGCGCCAAGAGTGTCGAAGCGCTCAACAGCATGATCACCGGAGCTTCCGTTATCAGCCCGAAAGCATAGGCCACACCGTAGGCCGCCAGGTTCGTGGCACTCTCGCCCATGCGGGCAATGATTGCCGCCAGAAAAGGGCCCTCGATCGCCATCATCAGCCAGGTCAAGGCAAGTGGCCACCAGAGGCGATAGACGGTTTTAATTGTTGCCTGTTGGGTCATAGCTCCACCAAGGGGACTGTCCAGGTTTCTTCACGGGGCTGTCCCCGAAGATGGTTAACGTGATTACAACAAAAGGGACAGTCCCCATTCGGGGACAGTCCCAGTCAGTCCAGTTAGCAATTTATACGAAAAGGAGGATGCCAACAAGTGACATCCTCCTTCGAAACGTATTAATCATGCCAGCATTCAGACAGATTTTGACTTCATGCCGAGCATCTGTCTCAAGGCGTGCTGAGCGATGCTCGGATTCTCCTTGAGCCGGCGCCTGGAATACGGCAGCCACTTTTTTCCGTATGGAACGTATATCCGCAGTTTATGTCCCTGTTCAACCAGAAGGTCCCGCAACTCGGGATCGACGCCAAGCAGCATCTGGTACTCGTATTCCTCCCGTTTCAGACCAAACTTCCTGATCAGTTGATCCGCTTCGAAAACCAGTTTTTCATCATGAGTGGCGATACCAACATATGCCTTTTTCTCAAACATTTTTTCAAGGCATTTCACAAAGCTGCGATTAATGATCGCCATGTCCTTGAACGCAACCTTGCGCGGCTCATTGTAAATTCCTTTACAGAGCCTGAAGTTTAGCGGGCCGTCACTTAAAGCTTCGATGTCATCCAGAGTACGACGCAGATAAGACTGCACTACCACACCAACATGTCCTTCGAATTCCTCACGCAGGTTTCGGAAGAACTCAAGGGTATCATCGGTACAAGGATGGTCTTCCATGTCGATACGAACAAAATTATTCAGGCTCGCAGCTAAGGTAACGATCTCGCGGATATTTTCGAAAGCGAAAGCCTTGTCGAGTTCCAGTCCCAACTGAGTCGGCTTGAGCGACAGGTTGGCATCAAGACCTTCCTTATCGATTCCTTTGAGAATATCCAGACACTGCTGCTTAAAAAAACCGGCTTCTTCTTTGGTCTTGATGAACTCACCGAGGATATCGATGGTTGCGACCATGCCCTTGCTGTTGAGGTCTTTCGTGGTCTTGACTGCCGCAGAAAGATCATCTCCAGCGATATAACCCTTAGCGAAAAAGCCAACGATTGGCCCCGGCACGTGCATGATGGTTTTTGAAACAAGGAAGTTAAACAGGGACATGGCGTCCTCCAACTAAATGACTGGTTAATGGGGGCAGTAAACTGCCCCCGATTGATATTATTCAGCGTCCATGAAGGGGTAGGCGAAGTGCGTCGGCGCTTCAAAGGTTTCCTTAATGGTGCGCGGCGACACCCAGCGAACCAGGTTCAGGTAAGAACCGGCCTTGTCGTTGGTACCGGAAGCGCGTGCGCCACCGAAAGGCTGCTGACCGACCACTGCACCGGTCGGTTTGTCGTTGATGTAGAAGTTGCCTGCTGCATTTTCCAACTTGGTCATAGCCAGACTCACAGCTTCACGCTTGGTGGCAAACACCGCGCCGGTCAGAGCGTAGATCGAGGTCTTGTCGCAGAGCTCAAGAGCTTCTTCGTACTTATCATCTTCATAGACATAGATCGTCATAACCGGTCCGAAGATCTCTTCTTCCATAGTGCGGAAGTGAGGGTTACTGGTCAGGATCACGGTCGGCTCGATGAAGTAACCTTTACTGTCATCATAACCACCGCCAACAATGATCTCGGCGTCGTCTGCAGCCTTGGCGTAATCTATAAATTCGGTGATGGTCGCATATGCCGACTTGTCGATGACCGCATTAAAGAAGTTGGTGAAATCTTTAGGGTGACCCATCTTGATCGTCGCCATATCGGTTTCAAGTTTCTCACGAACCGTGCCCCAGAGTGTTTTGGGGATATAGGCGCGGGAAGCTGCAGAACATTTCTGACCCTGGAATTCAAAAGCACCGCGGATGATCGCTGTTGTCAACTGTTCAGCATTGGCACTCTCGTGAGCAACGATAAAGTCCTTACCGCCGGTTTCGCCAACGATACGCGGGTACGACTTGTACTTGGCAATATTGCTGCCAACGGTCTGCCACATCTGATGGAAAACTCTGGTCGAACCGGTAAAGTGAATGCCGCCGAGGTCTTTATGGTCAAGACAGATCTTGCCGACCATTGAGCCAGGGCCAGGGACAAAATTGATGACGCCATCAGGCATCCCGGCCTCTTTAAGGATCTGCATTAAGAGATAAGGGGTGTAAACACATGAAGAGGCTGGCTTGAGGAAAATGGTGTTACCCATGATGGCTGGTGCCGTCGCGAGGTTGCCAGCGATGGCAGTAAAGTTAAAGGGCGCGACTGCAAAGACAAAGCCTTCTAAAGGACGTTGTTGCACAAAGTTCCAGAGGCCCTTGGAAGAGTAAAGAGGCTGGTCAGTATAGACTTGCTGGGCGTAATGGACATTGAAACGCAAAAAGTCGATCAGCTCACAGGTAGCGTCAATCTCAGCCTGGTAAGCACTCTTGCTGGTGGATAGCATGCTGACGGCGTTCATCATGTAGCGATATTTGCCAGAGAGCAACTCTGCAGCCTTCAAGAAAATAGCAGCACGTTCTTCCCAGCGCAGGTTGGCCCAACCTTCTTTAGCGGCCATGGCGGCATCAATAGCCATATTGATCTCTTTTTCACCAGCAATGTGATATTCACCCAATACATGCTGATGATCGTGAGGCATGACGACCTTGCCCATATTGCCGGTACGAACTTCTTTACCACCGATGATCAGGGGAATCTCAACCTTCTTCGAAGAGATTTCGTCAATCGCAGCCTTGAGCAGATCACGCTCAGGAGATCCTGGAGCATAGTTGTAGACGGGTTCATTGACTGGTGTCGGGACTTTAAGGATGGCATTGTTTAACAGATTCATGATGGGCACCTTTCTCGTGAGAGATTTTATGTTAACAAATCGTTTATACGCAGGAGTCAAGACCGGCCGCAGTGCGTACCAAATCATTCTGACATAGTGATAAGAGCAAGCAAGATGCCAAGCCGCTCTTTTCAACCGGGTGATCGAGCTATTCTCGCCCAGGAAATCAACCTTCAGAAGTAGACAAACAGGCTAACAGACTGAAAACACAATACTTTTAAAGACACCATGAAAAGCAACAAGCGACTGACAAACAGACGAAATTATTGTTTTTTATTTTAAGGAGTGGCCAGCAGGGAGAAAAAATGGATCAGCAGGACGACAGAATAATGCAGTTACGCATAATTAAAGATCGACATATTGATTGCAACTATTTGTATATTCAGTGATATTTAATTTTTATGCAGAATTAGATACTAGAATATATACGCATTTTAAATGCATATACGCATAACAATTAGCATTTATCAGCCACCTATCGTGGCAGTTAAACCATATCCAGCAAAGACATCAATCACTTTTTGCAAAGCATCCGAACCCGGCTCATACAGCGCAGCAAGATCACGCTCCTGGCCAAGCTTCTCATCCTTACCCCTGGCGACATCATGAAAAGGGAGAATACTGACCGCCCTCTTCTCTCCAGGCAAATCGGCAATATAGGTGGCCATGGCAGCAACGCTGTCGTCATCATCATTCACGCCACCGATCAAAGGAATTCGCACCTGGACCTCTGCACCATATTCAGCCAGCGCCGCCAGGTTATCGAGAATCAATCGATTATCGACCCCCGTGTAGCGTTTATGCTTTTCTGCGTCGAGCATCTTCAGATCATAAAGGAACAGATCCGTGTGCTGCGCTACCTCAAGCAGCGTCTCTTTTTTAACAAAACCCGAGGTATCTACAGCCCTGTGGACACCCTGCCTGCCGCACGCCTCGAGAACTTCAATCAGGAACTCGGGATAGAGCAGCGGTTCGCCCCCGGAGAAAGTTACACCGCCCCCCGATTGATCGAAGAAGGGACGTTCTTTTTTAACAACCTCGAGAATCTCTGCGACTGAATAGTAGCGCCCCGACATCTCCGTAGCCAGTGTCGGGCAAACTTCAGCACACTTTCCACAGAAGGTACAGAGATCGCCGTCAGTGACCACACCATCAGGAGTCAGACTGCAGGCACTTACAGGGCAAACGCGGCAACACTCCCCGCAACCGATGCATTTGGCTGCCGTAAAGAGTTTTTGGGCTTTTGGTGGTGGCCCGGATACCCGGGCCATCATTAATCGAGTAACGCTTGATGTCAAAAATCAGCGGTTGAGACATATCAGAAAGACTCGTTTTCCGTACGCTCAACCACTTCCTGCTGCAGGTCTGCGTTCATGTCGTTGAAATAATCACTGTAACCGGCCATGCGCACCAGCAGGTCCTTATAGTCCTCCGGGGTTTCCTGGGCCGCCTTCAAAGTCGCTGTATCAACGATATTGAACTGGATGTGATGACCGCCAAGAGTGAAATAACTACGCACCAGCTGACCCAACCGGGCAATATCCTCGTCCCGCCTGAGCAGGCTCGGCAAGAAACGTTGGTTAAGCAGAGTTCCACCTGACAAGGTGTGATCGAGCTTGGTCAACGACCGCACTACAGCTGACGGGCCATGGGTATCAGCACCATGAGACGGCGAGGTGCCATCAGAAATCGACTTGCCGGCCAATCGTCCATTGGGAGTCGCCCCCATCACCTTGCCGAAATAGATATGGCAGGTCGTAGAGAGCATGTTGAGGTGGAAGGTCTCACCCTTAACATTCGGTTTGCCATCAATGGCGGCAAACAAGTCAGCATAAACCTGCAAGGCGATATCATCGGCGCAATCATCATCATTGCCAAAGAAAGGTGTCTTGTTGAGCACTGTCTGCCGCACAAACTCTTCACCCTCGAAATTTTTACCAACTGCGTCAAGGAGACGCTCCATGCTGAAGGTTTTCGTTTCGAAAACATGCTTCTTGAGCACGGAGAGGCTGTCAGTTGTCGTACCAAGACCAGTACACTGGATATAGTTGGTATTATAGCGTGGACCGGCATCGTAATAGTCCCTACCCTTGCTGATGCAATCCTCGATGACAACCGAAAGGAAAGGAGCCGGTGCGTACTTGGCGAACATACGATCAATGTAGTTACTGACCCGCACCTTGGTGTCGACGATGAAATTCAGTTGCCTGGTAAAGGCCTCGTAAAGCTCTTCGTAACTGGCAAAGTCACGAGGGTCACCTGTCTCAAGCCCCGCCCGCTTACCGGTCACCGGGTCGATGCCGTTATTCAGTGTGACTTCCAGAACCTTCGGCACATTCAGGTAGCCGGTCAGAACATAAG
>JAAXQF010000349.1 GCA_012974435.1 Desulfuromonadales bacterium
ACGTGGGGCCGACGCCGGCTGTCCCTGCCCTTGCAATCGATGTGTTGAGAGTTGTGCCGCAACGGCCTTGGCCGTTTCCTGCGCCGAATCGACGAGTCGCACCTGAGGGCCAACAACCTCCTGCAGCATCGGCTTGATAAGAGGGTAATGTGTACAACCCAGAACCAGTGTATCAATCCCCTCAGCGAGCAGCGGCGCAAGGTATTCGCGAGCAGCCAAGCGGGCAACCTCGTGTCCGGCCCATCCTTCTTCAGCCAGAGGGACAAAGAGAGGACAAGCGGCAGTGTGCACCACAACATCAGCACATTCGCGACGCAGAGCCCGTTCGTAAGCACCGCTGCGGATCGTCCCTTCAGTGCCGACCACCCCTATCCGACCATTAGCGCTGACTTCAATCGCGCGCCGCGCGCCCGGTTCGATGACGCCAACCACCGGGATCTGGTAGCTCTCTGACAGGCCATCAAGAGCGACCGCTGAAGCCGTATTACATGCCACGACCAGAAGTTTGACTTTTTGCTCAAGAAGGAAACGTGCCGCCTCATGGGCGTAACGCAAAACAGTGGTCGCGCTCTTCGTACCATAAGGAACACGGGCCGTATCCCCCAGGTAAATGAGTTTTTCACCTGGAACCTGGCGGCGCAGTTCCTTGAGAACAGTTAGCCCGCCCACTCCTGAATCAAAGACACCAATCGCTCTTTCCGGCACCGTTTCAACCCTCATTTCTTAGGTTTAAAGCAGGCAGACACTCTAGTGAGCGCACCCGTAAAAGTCAAGATTTATGGAGGGTTTTTAGCCTTTGCCCACTTTTCAAAAAATGTTAACATGCTTTTATGTAACTTTGCTCAAGTAGCAACAAATGCCGGGGGACTTTAAATGGATTTTACCGCAGTCATCGAATTCCTGAAACAGTTTGAGACCACCAAGGTCATGGAATTCCTGCAAACCATGGACGTGAAAACGGTCATGGAGCACCCCTGGTCCTGATTGGCGGAGGGGCCTTCATTGTCTTTCTTTCAATCTATTTATTATTTATTCGCAACGACTAGCAACCTGTCGGACTAACCATGAACTGGCTGCAAATCCGCCTGTTTGGCCCATATTTCAGCCCTTTTTCAACCAATAGCTACGGCTATTACTCTCAAAAGAGCCAAAATCTGTTCTCAAACGGTCAAATTTTCGCTTCAGCCCAGATAGTCCGACAGGCTGCTAGCCTCGGCGGCTCTCCCAGAAACACCCCAAATCCAAGGCAAAGACATCATCTGCCACGACGACAATGGTTACTTGAGAACATTTGCACCCGGTTGCAGTGTTTGTAAAGTGATGTTATTCTGACTCGGCTGCACAGGATCAAAGCTTCCTGCCAGCTATTCCTGAAGCGAAACAATACTGCAATATATTACAGAGGTCCTCAATGGCACTTTCTCTTAAAAAACGTGATTTTCTCCTGGTCGGCATCGCTATCGTCATCCTCGCCTTTCTCTGGCAGGCACCACCCGAATCGACCAGTCGCGTTCCCTACGATGACGACCATCGCCAGTTTCACGAGTTGGTCAAAGCTGAGGGCAAAAAAGCCGCTGAAAAGTTTTGTGAAGACTGCCATAACGCTGAGGGTGTCGCTTTTCCTGAGGGGCACCCCCCCAAGGCCCGGTGTCTTTTCTGTCACAAGATGGGTTCTTCCTAACGTTTAACCCGCCACGTCCAAGTCAACCGTTGCCTCAATGAACTACCTCGCAGCAAGCTACGAGGTAGCAACAGCCTGTAACTTTTGTTGTCAACACAATCGGAATCTATTTTTAGCCGCGATCAGAATCTATGAAAATCTGTACAACCTAAAAAGAGATGCTCTAGGTTTGGTTCTAACCATAGACCTTAATAGACTTTCATCGCGGCCAAACAAAGGTTGTCTCTTTAAAGTTAAACAACGCAGTAAGCTGCGGGGAATAAGCCCCAATTATTTGGATTTAAGATAAAGCTGAAAAACGCAACAGATCATTATGGTCAAATCTCGGTATGAACGCCGTCATTTGGTCATTTTACACAAGCCCTGTTACCAAGAGACACCGCGCTAAAACATCAAGACCACGACCTTTCCCTGCTTTTTCATTAGGTTACAAACAAAAACCAGCAGCTAACCCTTCTTGGCACATGCCTTGCTTTAGTTTTTAGTCATCAACAAAAAGCCGGATGGGCTAGATAATTCACATAGACGGAGCTGGTTATGCCTAAAACGATGGACAGCAAAAAATTCTGGCTACAGATCAACCTGATGGATGCATTTCTATACCTGCTGGCCGGCAGCGCCATGCTGATAATCAGTATCTCCTTCCTGCTCTGGTTGCGCTTTTAATTGTAAGACCCTTTCATACCAAACATCAAAACCCGGCTGATTGGCCGGGTTTTTTATTTTCTGGTTATCTACTTCACTCCAGTAGCTATTGTCAGGATTAATAATTCTCTTTACCACCCGTTCGTTTCTCTCACTAGAGACACAGAGGACACAGAGAACACCTGATTGTTTTTTGAATTTCTCTGTGCCCTCTGTGTCTCTGTGGCGAAAGGTTTTCTTTGAATGACCCTCACTTGAGCGAAGTGGATAACCAGAAAAGATAAAAAACAGAAACAAAACCGGTAAATCGTGTTCCGCAATTCACCCTCCTACTC
>JAAXQF010000021.1 GCA_012974435.1 Desulfuromonadales bacterium
AACGGCTTACGGTATGACCACCGTATCGATATTCGTTCATAACTACTCCTTTTGAGAAAAACCTCAAACATGAGTAGCATCTTAAAGACTTGGACTAAAGTCCATAGTTTTGAACTAGCGTGATGAAACAATAAAGTGAACTGATATAAGGATGTTGGTGCAGTCCCGATGGGGCTCCCCCTCCCCCCCTAGGGGGTCCGCCCATTAAGCTAACCCAGACTCTTCCTCTTCGGCAAGACCCTTTACAGGACTGGGGCTGTTCATTATCTTGTCGAGACCCTTTGCTGCTTGTCGCAGCTTCTCCTCATGCGGGTGAACATAGCGCCTAGTCATTGCCAGAGTGGAGTGCCTGAGCAGTTGTGATACCGTATAAATATCTGTACCACCATCCAGCAGCCATGTGGCGTATGTGTGCCGCCAAGAATGAAAAGTTAACTTGTCACGCCTGTCAGTTACACCTTTGTTAAACCCAAGCTCTTTGATCGCACGTTCAACAGTATCTGAAACTTCAACAATCTGCTCCCCTTTGCCATCAACAAAAATCAGGCCTTCTCCGGTTGGGTGATCTTTCTTCAACCGCTTGAACAATTCAAGTGTCGTATCATTCAAAACAATAGTCTGTGACTTTTGTTTTTTAGGTGACCGGAGAAACAAACGTCCCCTGATCTGGTCAAAGTCCTTGACCTCCAACTTCCAGACCTCTGATCCTCGCAACCCAGCAAACAGTGATGCACGGGTAATGTCAGACCATTGCTTTGACCTTTCGTCCATGTGGACAAAATATGCCTTTGCCTGTTCCGGTGTAAACGCTCTAGTGCGTTCATTGTCGATCATTGGCAAATTAAGGGTCTTTCTTCGTGGAGGCTGTATGTCAACGACCTTGTTGTCGAAAGCCATGTTCCACACTTGCGTTACTATCGAAACACAGTAGTGAAGTGTCCTTGGGGACTTCGGCACATAATAAACGTGCCCCTTGTCATCCTTACAACGATCTCCCTTTAACACCTTGTTCTTCAACCGCTGGAAATCGAGGGGAACAATATCCCGAAAGCGACGATCTCCCATCGTCGGTTCAATCCACTTATTGAACAGGGCTTCCTCACTACCGACAGTTCGGGGCTTTTTGTTTTCCACTGCGACCGGCATGTATTCATTATGAAAATAGTCTGACAGTGTTACGTTACGACACTGTTCAGTCTCTTCCGCTTTTCTCCTGTCCCTCTGAGCTTCTTCTTCCATGGCAGTTTCTTCGGCAAGAGACGTCGGCCCATGATCTGCTTTACCATTGGCCCGGAACTCTTTGATTTTGTTCTGCGCATCTTGTGCTGTAAATCCTTCCGACAACCAACCAAAAACTTCTACAGACCTCTTCCCAGCAACTGAATACCTCAGCACAAGCTGCTTATCCCTGCTCACGCCATGTCGTCTGGTTTCATGCTCACGATAAAACACGCCAGTGAACTTCTGACCTCTTTCAATGTACTGCCTCAAATCATCGAATATAGCCATGATTTCCTCAGGTAATTAATTGGGTAGCCATTTAGGTAGCCATTATTAGAGTGAAACACAATGATTTCTTGCGAATCATTTAAGGATATTTAACACATAAACACTTGATATTCGAGACACTATCAAACTAAACAAGGCTGCCAAGGGAACTCTTGGGAAATGCCCATGTTTTTGAATGTGATTCAAGAGGTCAGCGGTTCGATCCCGCTTAGCTCCACCAAACTTCAAAAGGTTACGCAAATTGCGTAGCCCTTTTTTGTTGTGATAACTCTTGACCATAGGAAAACGAAACCCTATAATGCATTCCGCTTTGCCGAAGTGGTGGAATTGGTAGACACGTCGGTCTCAAAAACCGATGGGCTTTGCTCGTGCCGGTTCGATTCCGGCCTTCGGTACCAGAATTTAAAGGGTTGCACATTTGTGCAGCCCTTTTCTTTTTAGAACAACAAACCCGGCGAGATTGATAATCTTTCCTCACGTGCTAGGATATCGTTCAGAAGAAAGAAGATGTTCGGTGAGCACATCGTGAACTCCCCTAATTTTAGACAGATCAGAACGGAGAGATAAACCATGGGTAAAAAAGATAAAGATTGTTGGAAACCTGAGAAACACCCTGCTCATATGTGTAAACTCTTCAAAAAGGGTTTGATGATGGAGATCGACCAGCAATCCTCCAAGCCAACCGTAGCCTGTGCTAAATGCGGAGCAAAAGCTGATGTTCCGGAATCTGTCTGCCAGCCAAAGCCACTGTAAGAAACCACACTCAGAAGGTGCAATTCACTACGAGTTATGGCACAATCCTCAAAATTACAGTAACTTATGAATAACAATATTTGTTTGAAGGAACTCCATGCCTGAGTCAACCCAGAGCGACCTGACCAAAAGCACCCTGGCCATCGTCCTGATCGGTGCCCTGCTCGCAGCCTGCTTCTGGATACTGCGCCCATTTCTGCCAGCCCTGATATGGGCCAGCATGATCGTGATTGCAACATGGCCCATGTTAGTAATTGTCGAGAAAAAGGTTCGGAATCGTCGCCCTGCCGTGATGATTATGATCGGTCTCCTGGTTCTGGTCTTTGTGATCCCCTTCACTCTAGCCGTCGGCACCATCGCTGAGAATGCTCCACAGATCACAGCCTTAGGTAAAGAACTGGCACACGTTGGCATTCCTGCGCCACCAGACTGGGTTGAACAAATCCCCCTGATTGGCGAATCCGTTGCCGAGTTTTGGCAAAAAACATCAAACACTGCGCCTGAAGAGCTTACCAAGCGCCTCTCACCCTACATGCGTGATATGGGTGGATGGCTGGTCGCACAAGCCGGAAGTTTCGGCATCATGTTTCTTCATCTGCTTTTAACCCTGATTTTAGCAACAATTCTCTACATGAACGGTGAAGACGCGGCAAAAATCATGCTTCGTCTCTCTCACCGCATCGCGGGAGAGCGTGGTGAAAACGCAGCGAACCTTGCCGCCCTTTCCGTGCGGGCAGTCGCGCAAGGAGTCGTGGTTACGGCTCTTGCCCAATCGCTCCTTGCGGGGATTGGGCTGGCGGTAGTCGGCATCCCTTATGCCTCTCTTTTAACGGCACTGATTTTTATGCTGACCATCGCTCAAATCGGTGCGGGGCCGGTTCTGATTCCAGCTATCATCTGGCTCTTCTGGAGTGGTAGTACAGGCTGGGGAATCGCCATGCTGATCTGGTCAATCTTCGTTATGGGCATGGATGGATTCCTGAGACCATACCTGATCCGGCGCAATGCAAACCTGCCTCTACTGTTGATCTTTGCCGGGGTTATTGGCGGGTTGATCTCCTTTGGCGTTATTGGCCTCTTTATAGGTCCGGTACTGCTGGCGGTCTGCTACACCTTGATGCTTGCCTGGATCAATGAGGAGGACACTGAAAACGAACCTGTCATGCGCTAGGGACCTGTTACCCTTACAGACCCATTAATCAAACAAAACACTTTTTAACGCAAAGACGCAAAGACGCCGAGATCAATAGCCAAACCTGCCCCATATTTTTGGAACCTAGAAGCTTTTCCTCTGCGCCCTTTGAGACTTTGCGTTAAACCCGCTTTTCCTTAAAAAAACATTAGCCCACATCATACATTTGCCCCTTAGCGGAAGATTGCCTCTCATCTTCGGTCGTGCTATACCTTCCCAATCCAATCAAAAAGCAAGGAGACATATAATGTCCGAAACAACCAATCCAAAAGTTCGCATCGAAACCAGCATGGGCAACATTGTCCTCGAACTCGATGCAGTCAATGCACCGATCAGCACCGCCAACTTTATCGCTTACGCCAATGACGGCTTCTACGAAGACACTATTTTTCACCGGGTCATCGACGGCTTTATGGTGCAGGGGGGCGGTCTTACTGCAGACATGAGTGACAAGAGCAACAAGAAGGCGCCCATCAAGAATGAGGCGGCAAACGGACTTAAGAATGAGCTTGGTACGGTCTCCATGGCACGCACCAATGTCATCGACAGTGCTACCAGCCAGTTCTTTATCAATGTTGGCGAGAACAGCTTCCTTAATCACACTGCACCAACTTCGCAAGGCTTCGGTTATGCCGTATTCGGCAAAGTAACCGATGGCATGGATGTGGTCGAAGCCATTCGTCAGGTCAAAACCGGCAACAAAGGGATGCATCAGGATGTTCCGGTCGATAACATTACAATTCAAAAGGTGACTGTCGAGTAGAAACAGCGACGCGGTACGAGGGATGCGCAATTTCCTCAGACAAAAGCTGCGAACAGGCCAGCAAGGGGACTGCTTCTTTTAAAAAGGGTAGTCCCCCTTTTTTTACCCAATTACGGACTCATCTTCATCAGCTATCATTTCCTTTTTCTAATCTATGTA
Source organism: Desulfuromonadales bacterium (assembly GCA_012974435.1). Classification (GTDB taxonomy): domain Bacteria; phylum Desulfobacterota; class Desulfuromonadia; order Desulfuromonadales; family BM103; genus M0040. Next base: position 4,377 of record JAAXQF010000021.1, read on the forward strand.
GCGAATCTGCTATAATGGTGAGCGAGGAGGGATTCATGGCAAAACGCACACTGACCAAATGGTTGGCCCATTGTTATTACGGCCTGAAGCTGTTCCCCTTTCGTAAGGAACGTCGCGACCGACTGATTAATGGTCGACAAAAGGGGCTCGTCGGGATTCAGATCGACGGCCTGGCCTTTCCTTATCTGCAACAAGCCCTCGATCGGGGCTACCTTCCTCATCTGGAACGCTACCTGCGCCGTGGTCACAAGATGGTCGAGTACCAGGCGGGACTGCCGAGTACGACGCCGGCGGCTCAATCAACCTTCTTCTACGGCAACGACCACGACATTCCGGCCTTTCGCTGGTTCGAGAAAGAGTCCGGACAGATTATTTCCTGCAATGACCCGGATCATGTTCAGATTTTTCGGGAAGCTCTGTTTGCCGGGGAAAGTGGCTTGCTCAAGGGCGGCGCTTCTTATTCGAACATTCTCGATGGCGGCGCCGAACGCAGCATCTTTACCGTTTCTTCACCCCACCCACAGACACTCTTCGGCCGCCTTGGCGGCTTTCGCATCATTCTTCTCCTGTTGGTCAACCCCTTGCGATCCTGCCGCATGTTTCTGGCCAGCTTTTATGAGTTCTGGGCCAATCGCAAAGATGAGTGGCATCATAAACGAAAAAAAACCTGGAGCACCCAGGAGGGGCTTTTTCCTTTCATCCGCATCTTCTGCAATGTCATCCTGCGCGAGATGCAGACTTTTGGGGTGATCGCCGAAGTCTATGCCGGGACACCACGCATTTACACCACCTACAGCGGCTACGATGAGATCGCCCATCACTTTGGACCGGATTCCTGGCCGGCATTGAAAAATCTGCGTTACATTGATCGACGCATTGGTGAAATCTTGCGCGCACTCGATCATGTTCCAGGAGCCGATTATCTTCTGGTCATTCTGTCCGACCATGGGCAAACACCGGGCTACCCGTTCCAAAATCGTTTCGGCGCGACCCTTGGTGATGCTGTCAGTGCTTTCCTACGCGAAAACCAGAAAGCTTCGGTATCATCCGGATCACGGGAAACAACCCGGCTACAGCTCGGTTACCTGCAAGATGAACTGGAGGCCCGACAAAAGAGTTGGCGACATCGGCTCTATCGTCGCACCAAGAATTACCTACAAAAGAAAATCCATGCGCTGGTTCCGGAAACTCTGAAAATAGACCCCGAGGGGGGGGTGGTTATCACCTACTCCAGTAGCCTGGCGCACCTCTACATTACCGGATCAAAAGCTCCGCTCAACTGGAAACAGGTTGAAGAGGCGCAACCCATGTTGTTGCGGTTTCTACAAAAGCATAAGGGGATTGGCTTTGTTCTGTCCCGGGGTGAAAACGAGGGAGAGTTGATGATTTTCCATAGCGGGGGAAAGATAAGGGTTACGAACAATCCCCGCTTTCATCAGCACGAACTCGCTTTTCTAAGACCTTACGGAGCACCTTACGAACTGCTTGAAGAGCTACACCGCTTCGGCCTGGGCCCACGTTGCGGTGACTTGATTCTGTTCGGCGCTCTCGATGAGGAAGGGATTGCCTGCTTTGACGATCAGGTTGGTGGTCATGGCTCTGTTGGAGGAGAACAGTCTCGTCCATTCATCATCTTGCCCCTGGACCACCCTGTTCTGCAAAAAGAGCGCTTGAGCGGATATGAATTTCTCTACCACGAGATTTTCAGAGCCCAGGTCGGTGAAGATGAGCCAGAAGAGAAAGGGCCACCGCAGCAGGAGACCCAAAAACAACATGAAGAGTTGATAACCTCAGATTTTATCCTGCACGACTGAGACCACATATTTGAGATAATGCCCTTCCGGAAAACTTGGCGAGAAGGGGAAATCATCAGACTGCCCTGACACTTCGACCACCTGCAGGTGACGTCCAACTGCGAGGCTACCTTTGCGCAACTCCTTAAGGTATTTCTCCAGGGGCATCTTCTGCAAATTCGACGAAGTCACCAGAAGCCCGCCGGTCGGCATCAAGCGCAACACCTTCTGCACCAGATCAGCGGTGCCACCACTCGTCGTAAAGCGACTCTTGCGGGTGGTGGAGAAGCTCGGTGGGTCAACAAAAACCAGGTCGAAGCTGCGTCCCGCCTTGGCCAGACGATCTAATTCAACGAAACAGTCTCCGGTAATAAACTCGTGGCTTGCAGGATCAATCCCGTTGAGCTTGAAATTATCACACGCCCAAGCCAGGTAACGTCCAGAGGAATCGACGCTAGTCACCTGCGTGGCACCGCCGGCGGCAGCGGCCACGGAGAAAGCTCCAGTGTAAGCGAACAGGTTAAGCACCTGACAGCCGGCAGCCTGACGCCGAAATTCCAGCCTGTTTTGTCGCTGATCATGGAACAATCCTGTGTGCAGATCTTTCACCAGGTCAATCCGGTAGTTCAATCCATTTTCCCGAACAGTCAGGTCCTGCGGCGCTGGATCGCCGGCTAACAGCCATCCCTGGGGAGACCTACTCTCTTTTCCGGAAGCAAGCTTGCGGGTTTCCTGCGGGCGATATTTACAATAGATGCCCACCGGAGAATAGACCTCCTGCAAGGCCGAAGACAAAGCCTCCAGGTGCTTCTCCCAGGCCGAAGTATAATACTGCACCATGAGATAGTCATCGTAGCGATCAACGGTCAGACCGGGCAAACTGTCACCCTCTGCATTCACCAGGCGAGCGACGTTCGTATCCCCAAACTCCAGCCAGCTCCGACTTACTTGAGCCTGCTTCAACATCTTCGTCAGCCATTGGTGATCAAGTTGAATCACAGAACTCGACAATCTACGGGCAACGATCCGTGAACCCGGATCACAAAGTGCCGTCCCCAACGAGTCGCCATTTTCAGAAGCGAGTTCAATAAGGCTGCCGCACTCAGTTTTCGGCCAATTCGAAGTAAATCGATCTGCGATCACCCAGGGATGACCAAGATTGAGCATCCTCACTGTTTCAGAACCGATGATGCAGCGGAGTTGTTTAGAACCAGACACTTTAAAACCTTTCAAATTATTTAACGCAAAGGCGCAAAGACGCAGAGTTAAACGGTTTATTCTATAACAGGCGATTTCAAGAGGCAGTTTAGGCAATACAACTAATTAGCACGATATGACAAAAGCTACAAACCGTTAATCCATTAATAGCGTGATTACCTTCGCGGCTTTGCGCCTTTGCGTTAAAAATCATATTGCGAAACGATTTAGCAGTTATACTATCATTTCGGCGCATCCCAGAGGAGAACACGAATGGAAGAGAAAAGCCCTAGCAAAGGCTCTCAACATATTGAACAGCTCATGCGTCAACTGCCGCCTGAATCTGAACGTTACCAGGTTTTAGCCACAGCAAAACAGTTCAAATCCTCCTGGGTTGAACTTGGCGAGTGGCTGGCAAAGGTCAGCAACAAAAAACAGTTTTCTGAATGGGGCTTCACTTCTTTTGAGGATTATTGCACCAAGGAGATCCGCATTCGGCGACAGACCGCAGAAAAGCTCTTGCTCGCCTTCCGCTTTCTGGAGCGCAGAGAGCCAAGCCTGCTGGAACGCAAGGAAGGGCGCCCCCTGCCCGACTACCGTTCGATTGATCTGCTCCGGAAAGCAGATGAGCGGGAGCATTTCAGCATGGAGGAATACAGTGAGCTGCGCCAGGCCGTGATCGAAGAGGAGCGGAACCATCCCTCCGTTGCCAAACGGTTTCGTGACATGACACACAGTCATCAACCGGAGGAAAAAACGCTGCACCAGCACCGTAACGCCCTGCTCGCAGCAAAACGACTTGCGACCAGCTTGCAAGAGATTGCAGAGGTACCAGAGGAGTTGAACCAGGCCGTGGTGCAGTTGATTGGATTTTTAGAAGCGCGGGACGAGGGACGAGAAATAGGGGACTGTCCCACAGGCTGCTGACAAAGTTTAGTCTTGCCCCTATAGTCGGGAATGAAGTGAGGACAACAGATCTTTAATCTGTTGCTCTTTTTGTATAAACCCCAAAGACAAAAGCAAAACCGTCGGGTTTGCCCGACAGCAACTTCATTTTCTTTGTGGCGACAAAGCAAACGAAGCAAAAGAAACTTGGCGCTGCGCTTGGAATGTCTGGCTCGTTATCACAGCAACATCAATTCAGCAAAGATTATCCGACAATCAAGCTACTGTTCCCCCGTAGTTGACGAGGTCCTTGAGAACCTCTCCAGTAGTAATTGTACCAAGGTCTCGTGTTCTTATGTCTCTTGCTACTAGAAAACACTACAGCTAGTCCCCCTGAAACGGGCCGAAATGTCAAAACCTCAACTAGTAGAAAACTCAGGAGCCTGGCAAAGGGATATGCCCTCCGCTAGCAGTTTGTCGGACTTTCCGTCCGTAAAATGTTAAAATCCTCGGGCATTCAAAACACCTACTGAGGCCCAACAACTATGAGTCATACGTTCCGTCAAGTTGATCGAGAAACACTCTTTCTGCCGCTTTATTGTCGAGATTGTCGCACAGCTTGACCTTACTTTGATCAAGGCTGCCTATACTGGTCGTGGTTCCAAGGCTCATCACCCAGAGATGTTGCTGGCCTTACTATTCTACGGCTATGCGACCGGTGTTTTCTCAAGCCGTAAGTTGGAACGAGCGACTTATGACTCTGTAGCCTTTCGCTACATTGCTGCCAATGATCACCCCGACCACGATACAATCGCGACCTTTCGTAAACGCTTTCTTTCAGAGTTATCGCCACTTTTCGTCCAAATTCTTCTCATCGCCCATCAGATGAACGTTTTGAAACTTGGCAAAGTCAGTCTCGATGGGACAAAGATCAAAGCTAACGCTTCCAAACGCCGTGCTTTGAGTTGGAAGCATGCCTGCCAACTTGAGAAACAACTCAAATCTGAAGTCGAAGATCTCCTGCGACAGGCTGAGGAAGCCGACCGAACGGATCTTCCAGATGGTCTGGATATCCCAGAAGAGCTGGCGCGACGCGAAAAACGCCTTGCCGCCATAGTCGACGCCAAAGACGCAATTAAACGACGAGCTGCCGAACGCTATGCCAAAGAATTGGCAGACTTCGAGAAGAAACTCGTCACGCGCAAGGACAAAGAGCAAAAAACAGGGAAGAAGACTCGCGGTAATCCCCCGAAGCGCCCTGAGGCTGAGCTTGAACCTCGCGATAAAGACCAAGTCAATCTAACCGATGAAGAATCTCGGATCATGCCCACGTCTGGCGGTGGTTTTGAACAATGCTACAACGCGCAGGCTAGCGTCGATGTCGACACCATGCTGGTCGTTGGCCAACATCTTACTCAAAACCCCAATGACTTCCTGGAAATCAAACCCGCCCTTGAAGCCTTAAACAAACTTCCGGAAGAGCTCGGAACGGTTGACGCCCTATTGGCAGATACTGGCTACTTCAGCCAAAACAACGTTGATAGCTGCCTGGGGAATAAGATCCTTCCATACATCAGCAGTCATCGTGATGGGCACAACCAAAATCTCAAAGAACGCTTTTCCGAGCCGCCACCTTTGCCGGAGAATGTCGATGCTGTCACTGAGATGAAGCATCGATTGAAGACAAAAGACGGTCGGGCAATCTATGCCAAACGAAAGTGCACTGTCGAACCGGTCTTCGGCATCATCAAGGCTATTATGGGCTTCAGACAATTCCTGCTTCGAGGGGTGGAATCCGTCTGCGGGGAATGGAATCTCGTTTGCATGGCTTGGAACTTGAAGCGAATGCATGTTCTGGCGGGATAAAACAGCCAAAACATCTTTTTTGCGATCAAATAGACGCTACCAAAACGGACATAAACAGATTCACCGCGATTCCTCGGCCGAAAATGACCTCAATGATTTATAACCATCGGTCTTAACCCCCAACGCTCGATTCCGGTGTCCAAGTCCG
>JAAXQF010000196.1 GCA_012974435.1 Desulfuromonadales bacterium
AACGCAAAGACGCTAAGAAAAGCCAAGAAAGGCGCAAAGGGTGACTATTCTCTTTTTTTGAAGTGGTTTTCTTTGCGGGCTTTCTCTACCCCTTGGCGCCTTTGCGTTAAATACTTACAACCTTTCTCTGGGTTATGAGTCCGTAAAAAATTACCTGTTTAATTCTTCAAACATGCACATTTATCGTGAGGGCGTAATGAAAACTATTGGACTATTAGGCGGCATGAGTTGGGAAAGTACAACTGACTACTACCGTACGATCAATACGGGGGTTAAAGAAAAGCTGGGTGGGTTACATTCCGCACAGATTGCCCTGTATAGCATTGACTTCGGTACAATGGAGAAATTTCAACAGAAGAACGACTGGCAGGGCGCCGCAGACCTCCTGATCGACGCAGCACTCAAGGTACAGGCCGCAGGAGCCGACTTTCTTCTGATCTGCACCAACACCATGCATAAGGTCGCCGATCAGGTTGAAGCCTCGTTGCAGATTCCCTTACTGCATATAGCTGACGCAACGGCAGAAAAGCTCGTTGCAGACGGCATCAAAACCGTCGGTCTGCTCGGCACAGCGTTCACCATGGAAGAGGATTTCTACCGGGGTAGGCTGAAACAGAAGTTCGACCTTGAAGTCATAACGCCCAGCGCCTCAGATAGAGACGTTGTGCATAACGTCATTTACCAGGAGCTTTGTGTTGGTAAGACGAGTATTGAGTCCAAATCTGAGTATCTCAGGATTATCGAAGCACTGGCCGACGACGGAGCCGAGGCCGTTATTCTTGGTTGTACAGAGATAGGCATGTTGATCAAGCAGAGCGATAGCCCTGTCAAGCTCTATGATACGGCAAAAATTCACGCTGAAGCGGCCGTTGCTAGATCGTTGGAGCAGGATTAGTCCGCCATGATTCGTATAGCTATTGTGAGAGAGTTCGTGATGCTATAATCATTTCATGATCGGTTCTAACAAATTTCCTGCAGAACTCAGCGGCATAGATATATCCGATTGCGGCAAGATTGCCGAGTACTTATCCAGTCACTTTCAAAAGATTCTCAAGCAACTAAAAATTGATAAGAACCTCACAGAACAGTTCAAAGACATATACATCCCATTAGCCGCCAGCCTTTCTGTAAAAGCAAAAGAGCAACCCGCGCCACTGATTGTTGGCATCAATGGCGCGCAGGGCTCTGGGAAATCATCACTTTGTGTATTTCTGGAGACCATTCTCCAGGAAGCTTTTGGGCTCAGAAGCATCAGTCTCTCCCTAGATGACCTTTACTCCACTCAGTCAGAGAGAATCTTAGCCGCGAAGAGAACCCACCCTCTCCTCGCAACCCGCGGGGTTCCTGGAACCCATGACATTAAGTTAGGGTTGAGACTTCTTGACCAGCTTTGCATGAGGAAGTCAGGACATCAGATCTCCATCCCGGTATTCGACAAGTCGCTTGACGATCGAAGCTCGGAACAGAACTGGAGGTTGGTCACCACCCCTTTCGACATTATTCTTTTCGAAGGCTGGTGCGTAGGAGCGAGGCCGCAGGAAGATGCAATGCTCGCTTCTCCTGTGAATGAACTGGAAGCCAAAGAAGACCCGGAAGGTATTTGGAGAAGCTACGTCAACCAGAGGTTAAGAGACGATTATGCAGAGCTATTTGCACGACTCAACCTGTTGATCATGCTGCAGGTGCCGGAGATGGAATGCGTTCGTGAATGGCGTAGCCTTCAGGAGCACAAGCTGGCCATGCGGCACAAAGGCACCGGGGCTAACAAGATCATGAATCAGGCTGAGCTACAACGCTTCATCATGCATTATGAACGCTTGACTCGTCATATGCTTGGGGAAATGCCAGACTACGCTGACATCGTTTTGCGTATTAACCGCGAGCATCTGATCGATGGTGTAGGCGTCAATTCCAGTCCATGAGTAAAATGGCCACGAATAGCCCCTTCAACCGTTCCCTTGACTTTTCCACCCACCACTGCTATTTTGACGAAGTTGACTAGCGCAAAGAGATTATCCAGTGCGACTGATCAACACTGTTCCCAGATTGAAAAGACGTTCTTCAAGGCTCCGGAATTTCCGGAGCTTTTTTTATTCTGAAGCCTGTCCGTGATGTCAATTCACTCGTTACAGTCATAACAACTAATTCGGACCGGCTTATAATAAAGAAGAAAACATGGATTTCAAAAGTTTTAATCTCAACCCGAGGATAGCCGCAGGCGTAGAAGCTGCAGGCTTTACCGAACCTACCCCCATTCAGGCACAATCAATCCCGAAGATCATGCAACACTGCGACGTGATGGGCCTTGCCCAGACCGGCACAGGAAAAACCGCGGCCTTCGGCCTGCCGATCCTTCATCAATTAATGAAAGGTAAGCGCGGTCACGTGCGTGCCTTGATCGTCGCCCCGACCAGAGAGCTTGCTGAACAAATTAATGAAGCATTAATTCAACTCGGCAAAGAGAGCGGGTTACGCAGCGTCACCGTTTATGGTGGTGTCGGCATAAATCCGCAGATCACAAAACTCAAGCGCGGCGTTGAAATCGTCGTCGCCTGCCCGGGACGCCTGCTCGACCATATCAAGCAAGGGACTATTGACTTGAGCAAAGTAGACGTACTGGTTCTTGATGAAGCGGACCGCATGTTCGATATGGGTTTTCTACCGGACATCCGTCGCATCATCAAATGTCTGCCGAAACAACGTCAAACCCTGCTCTTCTCGGCGACTATGCCAAAAGAGATTCGACACCTGGCACAAGAGGTGCTTAATAACCCTGAGACTATTCAGGTCGACACAATTGCCCCACCGACGACTGTGAGTCACGCACTTTATCCTGTGCCTCAGCACCTTAAGACAGACCTGTTATTGCAACTCCTGGAGCATACGAGCACAGAATCGGTGTTGGTCTTTACCAGAACCAAGCACCGGGCGAAAAGACTTGGCGAGAAGCTGGTGAAGAGTGGCTATCGTGCAGCTTCCCTGCAAGGGAACCTCTCGCAATCCAGGCGTCAGTCAGCTCTTGACGGCTTTCGTGATGGCAGCTTTCAGATCCTGGTCGCTACAGATATTGCCGCACGTGGCATAGACGTTTCGCTAGTTTCTCACGTCATCAATTTCGACATTCCTGACACTGCAGAGGCCTACATTCATCGTATTGGCCGTACTGGCCGGGCAGCGCGAAGTGGTGATGCGTTCACCATGACCACCCATGAAGACGGCTTGATGGTCAGAACGATTGAACGAGCTCTCGGCAGTCAGCTGGAGCAGCGCCGTGTGGATGGCTTCGATTACAACGTACCCGCGCCTAAACGTACGGCTCAACCTTCGGAACGTCCAAAACGAACCGGACAACAGAACAGACCTCAGGGAAACAAAACCAGGTCTGCAGCAGGCAACAGAAGCGGCGGCGGCAACCAACGACAGAGACAACGCTAAAGATCAGGCTTTTTCCTGAGACGTGTCAGGATTGATCAGTATCTTTTGTTAAGAAAACTATGTATGATGGTTGTTTAACCCTTGGAAAACGCTCTCAGACACTACCCTTCTCCCCGTACGGAGATAACGTTACGGCATGAAGTGAATCGATTACTGTGCCACCATATCAGGCACGCATAATGTCAAATCTGCCCCATAGATTCCGGTGATCTCCCCGTAATTTATCGGCTGCACCCTGGCTAGGAGAATAAATATGGAAATTTCAGAACTTACGCCTGGCGATCCGATTGAAGCGCGCTGCACAAAATGCCGTAAAAACACCAATCACATCGTTGTCGCCATGAAAGATGATGTGCCTGCCAAGGTTCAGTGCAACACTTGTAGTGGACAACATAAGTATCGGCCACCAACAGCACCCAAGAAGCCTGCAGTACGGCGTACCGTTGATCCAAAAGTCGCAGAGCAGAAAGAATGGGCCGAGTTGAGCCCAAGCATGAACAGTGAGCAGGCAAGTGCCTACTCTATGGATTCTGCCTATAAAGTTGGGACACTGATCAAACACCCCCAGTTCGGTCTCGGACTTAATCAGCGTGTTGTCGGGCTACGCAAAATAGAAGTTCTTTTTGAAACCGGCAAAAAGATCATGCGCTGCAAATAAGACGTCCTAAATTTACTTCTCTCAATGTTGTCGACAGCGATACAGATTTTTCAATCAAGAATCTTTGTATCAATAGACACTTAAGGCTTGCATTTCAAAATTCTAACGTGCTAGATTATCCACATTTAGTAAGTTCGTGTAAGTGTTTTTTGTCGCTCACCAGATTGGCAAGGTGTCAAAACGGATTAAAGCACTCAGACCACTTCGGCTGTGTGCTTTTCATTTTAGGGCGTTCAAAGCTTACACACCAGTACCGATTCCCATAGGGGAACGTGGAGGAAAAAATGGCTGAAGGTACAGTTAAATGGTTCAACGACGCTAAGGGTTTTGGTTTCATCGAGCAGGACAACGGTCCTGACGTATTCGTTCACTTTTCCGAGATCCAGGGCGACGGATTCAAGTCTCTCGCTGAAGGAGATCGTGTAAGCTTTGACGTTACTGAAGGCCAAAAAGGTCCTCAGTCTGCTAACGTCTGCAAAATTTAAGTTTAATTTTGCATAAGTTAAAAAAGCCTCACGGTTTTTCGTGAGGCTTTTTTTTCTGCAACACTTTTCACTACAAGCTTCTCTCTTCTAAATTTGACCGGGCTTATTCTCCGCCCTGAAAGGGACACACAATGGCTAGAAAACCCAACTATGGTTACGAAAAACGTCAGAAGGAAATTGCCAAGAAAGCCAAAAAAGATGAAAAACTTAAGCGCAGACAAGAAGAAAAAGCTCTCGAAGAAGGCGTAGAAGCTGAGACCACCCAAGAAGGCGAAGAGGCTGAGACCACTCAAGAAGATGAGTAGGTTCGAGGCATAAAAGCACACCGACGTCAGCACGAGAGTCGCAGAGTTTATTGGAGAAGTTGAAAGGGCTAAGATTTAGCCCTCCTTTTCATCACGAACTCAACAGTGGTTCCCTCAAACTTCCAGCTTCACACACTATGAGAGCAGAGGTCTTATGAAGGACCTCTGGCAGAACAGACCCGAGCGCCTCTAACAAGCTTTGCCACCCTTCGTTAGACAAGTTGACTTTACAGATTCCAAACAAAAAGGACGGCACAAAGGCCGCCCTTATAAAATGCACATATTTCAGTGGACCTCTACGGGAGTTTGCCACTCACCAGAAGATCCATAATCTTGTGACCAGGATCAATCAACAGTCCCGACTCCTTTGCCGTAACCTCAGAATAACCCGCCACTGCATTTTCCGAAGCGAACTCTTTGCCGGACCCACAAAGAACAAAAGGAACAGGATCCTTGGTGTGCGTCATTTTCTCAACCGGCGTAGGATGATCTGGCAATAGCAACAGACGATAATCACCCAAGCTATCGATACCAGCCATCACCGTACCTACGACATCCTTGTCAAAACGTTCGATCGCTTCAATTTTATCAGCCAAGCTGCCACTATGGGCGGCCTCATCGGGCGCCTCAACATGCAGATAAACATAATCTCTGGTCTTGAGTGCTTCCAGAGCGGCTTCAGCCTTACCGAGATAATTTGTATCGAGATAGCCCGTCGCGCCAGGCACGTCGATGACGTCAAGACCGGCAAAGATACCGATCCCCTTGATCAGATCAACGGCTGAAATCACCGCGCCAGTCAGATTGAACTTATCCTGCAAAGTCGGCATCTGCGGGCGCTTCCCCTGCCCCCACAGCCAGATGGAGTTAGCAGGATTCTTACCCGCTGTTTCACGTTTGACATTGACCGGGTGACGTTTAAAAAGCAGCTGTGCTGAGCTGGTAATCTGCATCAAAGGCATGGCCTCTTCCGAGCGCAGCACATGATTGCTAACGCTCTGGCCGGTCAAGTCATGAGGTGGCAGGACGTGGAGATCATCTCTCCCTCCCCTCCAGACCATCAGGTGTCGATAAGAGACACCCGGATAGAACTGGAACTCATCGTCACCCAGCTCTTCCTGGAGGCATTCGATCAACTCACGGGCCTCTTCAGTTGAGATATGACCTGCAGAGAAATCCTGCATGTACATGTCGCCACCGGCTAGCCCCAGCGTAACCAGGTTGAGACGGAAAGCAACGACATCAGAGCCGGGATGAAAAGCTTCAGGAACCGTCGCTGCGAGGCCAATTCTGCCCCTTTGCGCGAGCTTGTCCATGTTGGGAGTTTTAGCCGCCTGCAGAGGTGTTAGCCCATCAAGCTCTGCAATCGGCTCGTCGGACATACCATCACCGAGTAGAACAATATATTTCATAGAATCAGAACCTGTCTTATTTAAGTTGTCAGTTGTCAGTTGTCAGTTGTCAGTTGTCAGTTATCGGGTGTCGGGTGTCGGGTGTCGGGTGTCGATTATCTGAGCACTGATCACTTGTCATTGATTACTAATCACTAGCATCATCCTCGCGGATGATGCGTTGCATGTATTTTCCGCAGTCGTTCACGTGTGACGTGGGTATAAATCTGGGTTGTAGAGATATCCGCATGCCCGAGCATAGCCTGAACGGAACGCAGGTCGGCACCATTCTCCAGCAGATGGGTTGCAAAGGAATGGCGCATGGTATGCGGCGTAATATTCTGGGTGATGCCTGCCTCGAGAGCGCGGCGCTTAATAATCTTCCAGAAGCCTTGACGTGTCAAGCCCTCACCAGAGCGATTGAGAAAGAGAAAATGAGAACCTTTTTGTTTCTCCAACCCCGGACGACCATTCTGTAGATATTCCTGCAAAACCGCAATCGCAGTCTCTCCCAGTGGAACGATTCTCTGTTTGCTACGCTTACCGAACGCAGTAAGATAGCCGACATCCATCTGCAGGTCACTCAATTTAAGAGAGACCAACTCTGAAACACGCAAACCGGTGGCATAGATGATCTCGAGCATGGCTCTGTCGCGCCAGGCAAGAGGAGACTCCCCCTTGGGACCGGACAGCAGGTTTTCTACATCCAAAGGCGCTAAGGTGTGGGGCAAGGCGGAGAGGCTCTTTGGCGAAACCACCTGGTCCGTAGGGTTGTCTTTGGTAATTTTCTCACGTACCAGGAACTTGTGAAATGTTCGCAAGGCTGCCAGAGCTCGCGCCCTGCTGCGGGGAGACAAGCCCGCATCCTTCAGATGGCTGAGAAAGCGCAGGACAACGGCCGCAGAGATATTTTCAAGGGCCACAACCTTCTGGCTTTCGAGGTAATCCAGATAGCGCGCCAAATCCCGACCGTAGGCATCGAGCGTGTTATTAGCCAACCCACGTTCCACAGCCAGATAATTCAAGTAGTGGTCAAGATAATGATTCATAACATCCTGAAGTGAATACGTTATCCATCAAAACATTCGAGTAAGGCCTTGCGGATATCTTCACGCTTTGCTTCGTCACTGATTGTTTGCCCGAAGATATCTTTTACATAGAAAGTATCGGCAATCTGATCAACCTTGGTGGAAATTTTGGCAACATGGATATAGAGACCCAACCCGGCAAGAGTACGGGTAATCCTGTAAAGAAGCCCAACTTCATCGTGAGCAAAAATATCAATGACCGTGTGCTCTCTTGAAACATCTGTATCAAACTCTACCTTGTTCGGGTATCGCGGCAGGTTCTGGCCTGGCAGGAAGCTGCCTTTCTGACGTTTCTTGACCAGGCTGGAAACTTTCACACGACCTTCCAGAACGGCGGTTAAATCAGTCTGAACCTTCTCCCACTTGGCAGGATCATCAATAATGCCACCAATTGGCTTGTTCACATACAGGACATCGAGCGCAAAACCGTTACGGCGAGTATAAATCTGCGCACCGAGAATATTAATACCGTTAGCTGCCATGACTCCAGTAATCATACTGAACAGACCAGGGACATCGAGGGTGGAAATCGTTACGTTGGTACATTCAAATTCGTCATCATGAGTAACCTGTATGGCAACCGTATCCTTGCCCCGCGACAGTTCGAGAGCCAAGTGGTCCTTGATTTCCCAGGAACGGTGGGTCAGCAGATAACGCGTTCCCATTGAACGCAGCCGGTCTTTGACCTTCTTTTCACCGAAATCATCCTTCAGGGCCGACAAGACTTTACGTTTACGATTGCGAACACGCTCAGAACGCAGATCGTTCATAAAGTTGCCACGCTCAAGGGTTTCGTAGGCCTTCTCGTAAAGATCCTGCAGCAGGTGGCCCTTCCATTCAGACCAGACATCCGGGCCAACAGCCTTCAGGTCGGCAAATGTCAGCAGAAAGAGCATCTTCAATGTCTCTGCCCTCTCCATAGTGTTGGCAAAGTCCTGAATCAGTCGGATATCATTCAGATCACGTCTTTGGGAGATGTGAGCCATATCGAGGTGGCGGCGAACCAGGAATTCAAGACGCTGGCTACTTTCTTTAGTAAGGTTCAGACGACGAGCGATCTTTGGAATCATGTCCGCGCCCTTGTTGGAATGGTCCTTCCCCTCCCCTTTACCGATATCGTGAAAGAGGACCGCCAGCATGACCAACTCTGGCTTGCCGATATCTGCGGCAACCTTGGTCAACAACGGCTTCTCTTCGGCATAAAATCCGGACCAGAGTTTCTCTATCTCTTCGACAGCAAAGATCGAATGGATGTCGACCGTGTAAACATGATAGGCGTCGTGCTGAACCTTGCAGTAAATTCTTTTGAATTCGGGGATGTACTTATTCAAAAATTCCAGGTGATGCATATCACGCAAACTCTGGGCAACACCGGTCGGGCCACGCATGATTTCCAGGAACATCTCTGAGACTACGCGGTTCCGTCTAAAACCGTCATTAACCAGGTGGAGATTCTCACGTATCTGCCCCTTGACATCCGTACTCAGGGCAAGACTCTTTCGTTTGGCCAACAAAAAGGCTTGCATGATTGTTTCAGGACGGTTTTCAAAGACGTTTTCACGAGCCGTCTTCAGCTCACCGCGATAGCTGAAGAAGTCCTCGCCAAGGCTACGCCTGCCGAGATAACCGAACAAGCCTGTGGAGGCATCTTTTTCTTTATATGCGTTAAAAATTAAAGAGGTCGCCAGATGCTCAGTTCTGGTTGCGTGTGAGTAGTAGTCCTGCATGAACTGTTCAACCGAAAGAGCTTTTTTGTTGTCTTCGTAGCCAAGGAAAGCAGCGATCTGCTCCTGCTTATCAAACTGGATCTGGTCGGTTTTGCGCTTCGACTGAAAGTGTAGCTCATTGCGAATTCGCCAGAGATAATCGTAAGCGGATTCGATATCCTCCATCTCCTGATCCGAGATAACACCTTTTTTCAAAAGATCACGCAAGCTCTTTGCCTTGAACTTGACGCGCATCATCCACACCGCCGTATGGAGATCTCTCAAGCCACCTTCCCCTTCTTTAATATTCGGTTCCAGCATATAGACAGTCGAGCCATACTTGCTCAACCGGGTTTTGTGCTCTTCGAATTTAGACTTTAGAAAACCCTGGCTGTTGCGGCTCAGAAGTGGCCCGAGCACCTGACGTTCGAACTCATGGTAAAGGACCTCGTCTCCGACAAGAAAGCGCGTATCGAGCATGGCTGTATGGATGGTAATATCTGTTTGAGCAAGGCTTAAGCAATTGGAGGCAGTACGGACGCTGTAACCGACGTCCAGGTTAAGGTCCCACATCAGGTAGAGCACCCGTTCAGCGATCTTTTCTGCAAGGTCCTTATTCTGCTCACTGCAGTAAAACATGACGTCAATATCGGAAAGTGGATTCAGCTCACCACGACCGTAACCTCCCAGGGCAAGAACCGCCGAACAGACCTTCCCAGCCGTAGGGAATTCTGCCGCCGAACACTGATAGAGGTTGTGAATCAATTCGTCTGCCATCGCAGTCATGCAGGCGACTACATCGCGGCCACTGCCTCCGGATTTGTGCATTTCATGACAATGGTCACGATGGTACTCGAGGTACAAACGGGCCGCGTCGAGTAGATGAGTACGTCTCTCTTCAAAAGAGACATCGCCGGCCATCATCAACTCTGTGGCAAAAAAATCTTTTATGGTTTCATGTTTCGTCATGTTATCGGGATGCTATCAGCTTGTTGTTGACTGCATAGTCTTTGATGGCTTTTGCAATCGCTTTAGCAGCAGTTTTTTGGTAGGCACTACTCTTGAGGCGCTTCTCTTCGCGGGGATGGCTGAGAAAAGCCGTCTCCACGAGAACAGAGGGCATTGTCGCACCGAGCAGCACGTAAAACGGACCCTGCCTGACGCCCAGGTCACGCACGTCACTGTATTTTTTGCTAATGCCTTTAACCAAACCCTCCTGAATCACAGTCGCAAGGCGGCTTGACTCGTTGATCTTGGCATTGGCCATCAGGTCGAAAAGTATCAGTTCAAGATCAGAAACCTGCTTGATCGAGGTACCGTTTTCACGGGCAGCGACAGCGGCGGCTTTGTCGTTTTTGGAGAAGTTTAAATAATAAGTTTCGATACCATAGGCTTTACGGTTGTTGTTCGCGTTGGCATGGAGCGATATGAAAAGATCTGCGCCAACCTTGTTGGCAATGGCAGTTCTCTCTTCCAATGGTAGATAAACATCTCCGCTACGGGTCAGGATAACCTCGCATCCGATCTGCTTCGTCAGCTCTTTTGACAGAGCCTTGGCCATCTTCAGGGTGACATCTTTCTCAAGTGTTCCAGACTTGCCTACAGCACCAGGATCTTTTCCACCGTGGCCAGCATCTACAACAATACGACGCAGGGTTGACGTCGCCGGGGCCTTGGGGATATGCAACGGCTTTTGATCTTTGGGGGTTTCGTTGAGCACTTTGGCGATCGCATCTCCGCTGCTGTCAGGTAAGCTGCTGATCTCAGAGTCGCGGCGTTTGAGCTCCGGCGACTTGTCACCCGCAACATCAATAACGATCCGCCAGGGATCACTCAACGGGAAGACCTTGTAATCACCAATGCTTTCAAGATCAAGGACCACACGAACCGTATCGGATTGCGGCGAGCCAGTGCGAATCTGACGTAACAGGCCATCATCTACCGCAGTTTTTTCGTTGAGCCCTTCAGCCAAACCGGTCTTTTCGATATCAACATAAAGTCTGGGTGGAGCACCCTTGCTCGGCTCCGGGACAAGGTAGTGTGCAGAGAACTTGGTCTGACTGGAGACATCCAGAACAATTCGGGTATAATCAGGGTTCGACCAGTAACGAATTGAGGAGAGCGTTCTGGAGCCTGCAGGCGTTTTTGCCGTAGCGGCGACTATCGTGGATTGCGGTGCGCTAGCAACGACCGCATTATCAACAGGCGCATAGGAAGCCAGAGCCGCCAAACGCGCCTTGGCTTTGCCGACCATATCACCTGACGACTGAACTTTGACCAACTGCTTGTAAAGTACGTAAGCCGCGGACTTGTCAACCAGGACCTCTTCCATAAGCTTCCCTGCCTGCAGCAGGGCGTCATCTGCGAGGGAGCTCTCAGGGTAAGTTTCAGCCATCTGCACAAAGAGATCAACAGAGCGTTGCGCATCCGGCTTGATACGGCTGACGGTATAAAGCCCAGCCATGGTCTTGCCGCACATGTAAAGAGAGTCTGCACCGCGGCGGGTTTTGGGGAAACGTTGGTACACCGATTCGAACTTGTCGTAAACATTCTCCCAGTTCTCACGATACATCTGCTTGCGTGACGAATCCTGTAGAGAATAGTAGGCATCACGCGCCTTCTGGTAAGCCTGTTCGGAGCTTTCCGCGAAGACTGTGACCGGAGACAGCAGCCAGAGCAAAGAGAGTATAAATATGACTATGCGTTTCATGTTCATCAAAGCATCTTTTTGAGTTCATCGAGCAGGTTAAGTGCTTCCAGTGGCGTCAGGACAGAAACGTCCATCTCTTCGATACGCTGTCTAACCGGATCAGCCTGCTCAAAGAGGCCAAGTTGCGGAGTTTCGCTCTTTTTGACAGCATTCTTGCTGCGCGCCAGACGCGGAGCCCCGGCTTCGTATTCACCGGATTCCAGGTTGCGCAGAACTTCCTTGGCACGCTCGATCACAGCGGCCGGCAAACCAGCCAGGCGCGCCACCTGAATCCCATAGGAATGACTGGCCCCACCCTTAACGATCCGGCGCAGGAAAATAATCTGATCGTTCCATTCCTTAACCGCGACGTTGTAATTTTGCACACGTTCACGTGTCTGTGCCAGATCGGTCAATTCATGGTAGTGAGTGGCAAACAGGGTCTTGGCTGCCACCTTGGCATTGTCATGCAAGTATTCAGCCACAGCCCAGGCGATGCTGACGCCATCAAAAGTGGAGGTTCCGCGACCGATCTCATCAAGGACAATCAGACTGCGTGGCGTGGCATGGTTGAGAATATTGGCGGCTTCTGTCATCTCAACCATGAATGTCGACTGACCACGGGCCAGGTTGTCGCTAGCGCCAACCCTGGTGAAAATTCGATCGACGATGCCAATGTGTGCCTTTTTTGCAGGCACCAGACTGCCTACCTGCGCCATCAGAACGAGCAGCGCAACCTGACGCATAAAGGTTGACTTACCGGCCATGTTCGGACCGGTGATAATCAAAATCTGTCTTTCCGTGGTATCCATGTGCACATCATTGGCGACAAAACGCTCACCGAGGTTCATCGTCTCGATAACCGGATGACGACCATCCTCAATGAGCAATTCGGTCGAATCATCCATCAACGGAGTGCAGTAGTTGTGTTCATGGGCAAGATCGGCAAGACCTAACAAAACATCCAGCACAGCGACCTTGTCGGCCGTCGCTTGAATACGTTGACCCTGAAGTGCAACCTGCCTGCGAACGTCCTGAAACAAGTCGTATTCGATTCCAACAACCCGTTCTTCAGCACCAAGAACTTTTTCCTCGTATTCCTTAAGCGTTGGCGTGATATACCTTTCGGCATTAGCCAATGTCTGCTTACGCTGGTAATCCTCAGGGACTCGATCCAGGTGCGAGCGGGTGACTTCAATATAGTAGCCAAAGACCCTGTTATAACGAACCTTGAGGGTCGAGATCCCGGTGCGCTCTTTTTCTTCCTGCTCCAGTCGTGCAATCCAACCTTTGCCCTCACGGCTGATACTGCGCAGCTCATCGAGCTCGTCATGGTAGCCCTCGCGGATCAAGCCACCTTCACGCATCACAAAGGGAGGATCATCGACGATAGCCTTCGCAATCAACTCGACCATTTCGGGCAGAGTATCAAGACTATCTCTCAGCTCCGCCAACAGAGGGCTCTCTACTTGCGCGAGGCGATCAATAAGTTGCGGAAGTTTTTCCAGTGAGATGCGAAGCGCGGCCAGGTCTTTAGCGTTGCCGGTGGCCATGGCGATTCTGCCATTGAGCCGCTCGAGGTCATAAACTTCATCCAGGCATCTGCGCAGGTCATCCCGGCAGAGGCTCTCGCGAACCAGCTCTTCGACAGCGGCATGCCGCTCAACAATACGTTTCTGGTCAACCAGGGGGTGAGTCATCCAGTGCCGCAGCTTACGCGCGCCCATGGCTGTTACCGTACGATCCATTACCCCGAGCAGAGAGCCCTTACGATGACCATCGTGCAAGGTTTCCGTGAGCTCCAGATTGCGGCGGGTAAAGTCATCGAGAACCATATGGTCGCGCACATGGTAGGTCAGTAACGGCTGCAGATGAGAAGCCGCTCCCTTCTGCGTCTCTTCCAGGTAATAAAGGACCATTCCAGCGGCCTGAATTGCAGCAGGCATCGCATGGCATCCGAAGCTCTCTAAAGAGCTGCCTGGGAAGAACTCCAGCAACACCTGGCGTGCACGATCTTCGGCAGCAGCCCAATCGGGAAGGCGGTTAACGATCCGCCCCTGCAGAATACTTTGCAAAGCATCAACAGCTTTATCCCCTGCATCACCTTCAGCGACGAGGACCTCAGCCGGATCGCGTGAGAGAATCTCACCCGCAGTACTCTCCAGATCGGAAAGCTCCGTAACCTTAAATTCACCCGTCGTGATATCGACATAGGCGACGCCGAAACAGTCAATGCCAATCGGAGCCAAAGCCAACAAATAATTGTTGCGGCGCGGATCAAGCGTGTCGGTATCGACGACCAGCCCCGGTGTGACCACTCTGACGACTGCGCGCTTGACGAGCCCTTTTGCTGTTTTTGGGTCTTCAACCTGTTCGCAGATTGCGACGTTATGTCCGTGTTGAACAAGCTTGGCGATGTAAGGTTGGCAGCTATGAAACGGGATGCCACAGAGAGGGATCTCTTCGGCAGCGCCCTTGTTGCGAGCAGTCAGGGTAATGTCAAGGATTCGCGATGCGACAACGGCATCCTCCATGAACATTTCATAAAAATCGCCAAGGCGAAAAAACAGTATCGCATCCGGATAATCAGCCTTGATCTCCAGATACTGTTGCATCATCGGTGTCTTTTTTGCCATTGCTGCGGTAATCCTAAAAAAAACAACCCCTTACAGGGCCGTACAAAAGTTTTAAACTTAAGCATTACTGAGCTATTATGTTAACAAATCAGTCTGTTGACTGTAAACAGCAAAGAGGGTTTAAAAGTAATTCAGATGGTTGCCAAAAGAACACAAAGTACATTATGGTTGTAGGCTATTAATTCTTGCAGCCTGTCGGACTATCAGGGCTGAAGCGAAAATTTGGCCGTTTGAGTACAGATTTTGGCTCATTTGAGAGTAATAGCCGTAGCTATTGGTCGAAAAGGAGCTGAAATATGGGCCAAAGAGACGAATTTGCAGCCAGTTCATTGTAATGTCGACCTGTTGCGTCACCTTTACCAGGAGCTGGTACAAAAGAAAGGGGTGCAGCCAGAGCAAGCCGGAGAGCGCTGTCATGGAGCGGACTATTTTCTACGCGAATTCGTCATCCCCGAGCGGCATAAAAACCTCTTCGAAGTTGAAGCAATAGACCTGCTGCAGTTTGCCGGCCACTGGTACATCATTCGCACACCGGAGCCCAACCTTACCGAACTGAAAAAGATCCTTACGGGGACAGCAGAACTTTATAATTACCTGGCGTCCCAAAAGATGGTAAGCCAGAAGACAGCCGACGCGATTACCACTCAAAGTGAGGCGCTCGACTACTTCCAGAAAAGGATTGATGCCTTCTGGGCGATCGAAGGCGAGGGTTACGACACCTGGAGAGACGCCTGTCCGTTATAGACAGCTCCATTACTCATTACAAAGCAATAAGCCTACGACAAGATGACGCCAACAACAAAATCACCCAAAATAGCAGCAGCCAGACTCTCTATTTTTACAGCACTGGGGCTGGCCATACTCAAGCTTACCACCGGTATCCTCACCGGCAGCCTGGCGGTATTGACCTCAGCGATCGACTCTTTGCTCGACATCCTGATGTCAGGTATCAACCTGATGGCGATCCATCAAGCTGAGCAACCGGCCGACGAACAGCATCCCTACGGTCACGGTAAATTCGAATCACTGGCAACAATCTTTCAAGCCCTGGTTATTGCGGCCTCGGGTTGCTGGATTATATACGAAGCTATTCAGCGCATGATCGAAGCAAGCCCGATCAAGCAGACCGGAATCGGCATTATCGTCATGTCAATCAGCACGGTCGCCTCAATCATGATCAGCCGCCACCTACGCAAGGTCGCCAAAGAGACAGACTCTTCAGCGCTCGAAGCAGACTCGCTGCATTTTTCGATGGATGTCTACACCAACCTGGCCTTGCTTATTGGACTGGTCCTGATCAGCCGTTTCAACCTGCCCTGGCTTGATCCTGTCATGTCACTCATGGTCGCCATCTATATTCTCATCGAATCACTCCGTTTGTTGCGACAGGCCATGCGTGACATCCTCGACGAACAGTTACCGGATGCAGTTCGGCATGAAATCGAAATCCTGATCAACGATCACAAACACGAACTCTTCGGTTACCACAACTTGCGCACCCGGCGTGCTGGGTCACAGAAGCTGATCGACTTTCACTTGACCGTGTGTAAGCACCTGTCAGTCGAAGAGGCGCATGACATTACCGATTACATCGAAAAGAAGATCGGGGATGAGATCATAGGTACGGACGTCACCATTCATGTCGAGCCCTGTCGTCGGCATGGTTGCCCGGGTCGTGAAGCATGTCCAACCCAGAGTATTCGTCGCGCAGACGATGATGACAAAGAATGGTGGAAAGAAGGTAAGGATGTTAATGACAAGCCTTCGGACGACATCCACAGAGCAACAGATCGTTAATCTGTTGTTCTGTTTGTTTCCATGTTTTTGACTTTGATCTTGATTGCCTTTTTCCCGTTGAGTGCTGCCGAACAGAATGAAATTAATCCGAAAAACGAAGAAAAACTGTCTGAGCGATAGCGAGTTTTTTTCTTCGCGGATTGATTTTATGGCGTGAGGGTATCC
>JAAXQF010000353.1 GCA_012974435.1 Desulfuromonadales bacterium
CGAATAAAAAAGGATAGAATTAAGTTCAAGTTCATAGCAGCCGTGAAAATCTGTCGGCGTGTCTGATGCAGGCTCATCTTACAGGGAGAAATTATGCCGATATCACTCGATTACACCAACATGATGAAGGATGCCATTGGTCCTGACTCAGGTGTCCAAGACGAAGAACTCGCCGAACTGTCCGTTCAGACCAAGGCCATTCATCAACGGATCCAGAACCGGCGCGATGCTGGTGAGTTGCCCTTCTTTGACCTGCCGAACGATCAGGCCATGATTGCCGAGGTTCTCTCTCTAGCCAAAGAGATCCAGGAACAGTTCGACAATCTTGTGGTGCTTGGTATCGGCGGCTCAGCTCTTGGTACAACGGCTGTCTTTAACGCGCTCTGTTACGGGCACAACCTGAAGGATAAAGCGCAGCGAGGTGATTTGCCGAGGCTGTTTGTTCTCGACAACGTCGATCCTGATGGTTTTTCGGCGCATCTCGATCTCTGTGACCCGGCGCGAACCTGTTTTTTGGTGATCAGCAAGTCCGGCACAACTGTGGAGACGACCAGTCAGTTCCTGGTTGTCAGGCGTTGGCTTGAAGATGCTGTTGGAGACTCTTATCGCAAGCACTTTGTGCTGATTACCGACCCCAAAAACGGCGTCCTGCGTGAGTTGGCCGATCGCGAAGGCTATCGCAGCTGTAATATCCCGGCAGGTGTCGGTGGCCGGTTCAGTATTTTTACGCCTGTAGGCCTGTTGCCCTTGGCTTGTGTTGGTGTTGATATCAGGCAGCTGCTTAATGGTGCGAGTGAATTTTCAGAATATCTCTGCCACGATGACCTGAAGACAAATCCGGCCTACCTGAACGCGGCTCTTCAATATCTTGCATATCAGAAGGGGTTGACGATCTCGGTGTTGATGCCCTACAGCGATCGGTTGCGAGATATCTCAGACTGGTTCCGGCAATTGTGGGCTGAGAGTCTCGGTAAAAAGTTCGGTACAGATGGCTCTTTACGAAATGTTGGCCCCACGCCTGTGAATGCTCTTGGCACAACAGATCAGCACTCTCAGGTCCAACTTTATATGGAAGGGCCTTTCGATAAGGTTGTTACCTTCGTTGCCCTCGACAACTTTGATAGGGATCTGCCTCTGCCGAGTTACGAGGCTTCCCCGCAGATGTCCTACCTTGCAGGTCATTCACTCGGTGAACTTATAGGCGTGGAGCAACAGGCGACTGCCGCAGCTCTCACCAGGAATGGTCGGTCAAACTGTACGATCAGACTTCCGGGGGTCACGCCGGAGACCGTTGGTGCCGGAGACTGTTGGGGCACTGCTGTTCCTGTTTGAAGTGCAGACTCTTTTCGCAGGTTATCTTTTTGATGTTGATCCTCTCGATCAGCCCGGAGTGGAAGAAGGTAAGCTTTTTACCTACGCTCTTATGGGCCGACAGGGGTACGATGAGAAAGCCGCAGAATTCAAGTCAATCCAAGGTCGTCTTGAGCCACGAATTCTTTCTTGTGGTTGATTGCCTATTTAACTGATTTTTAACGAGAATTCATCTTCTGTCTGGGCTCTCATAGCTTGACAGGTTTACTCTTTTTAGTTTAGAGTTACAACTTATGCAAATTGTAATTTTTCTAATCGGGAAAACTCTTGGCTAATAAAGATAAACTCCTCGCAACCGCCCAGAAATTCATTTCTAAGGGGCAACTTCCAAAAGCGATCGGCGTGTATAGAAAACTTGTCGACGCTTTTCCTAAAGATGTGCGCAATCGGCAGAAGCTCGCCGAATTACTCAGTCGCGACAACAAAAAAGAAGATGCCTTAACAGAATATGAAGTTGTTGCGAAACATTACACTGAGACGGGCTTTTATCTCAAAGCCATTGCGTTATTCAAACAAATGCAGAAAATCGACGCTTCCAGAGTCGATATTTACCACCGCCTGGCAGAGCTCAATGAAAAGCAGGGACTGGTCGGTAACGCTCTGACAGAGTATCGTAACCTGATTTCTTTCTGCGAAAAGAATCAGATGTACCAGGAAGCGATCGAAGTTCTCGAGAAGATGCTTGAGCTTGACCCCGAGAATCTCAACTTTGCCGCTAAAATTGCTGAATGCTACAAGGCTTTGGGCCAGAATGATGAAGCCCTGCAACGTTTTCAATCGATCATTGAGCCTATCAGTGAAAAAGGGGAACACCTCAAGGTCGTTAAGCTCTACGAACGCTTTCTGGACATCTGCCCCGAAGACGGCAGCTCAAGAATCCCCCTGGCACAGGCTTTGATCCACACAGGCTTCGCAGAGAAGGCTATTCAGATTCTAAAGGGATTACTTAAGCAATCTCCTGAAGACACTGTTGTTAATCGTTGCCTGACGGATGCCTATGTTGCTAATCAGGATTTTTCCAACGCACGTCTCACTCTCAAACATCTCCTGAAACTCACCGATGACGATCTTGACCTCCGCGAATATTACATTCGCATCTGCATCGATGCCGACGAGCCTGAGCGTGCCAGAGATCACCTGGAAGAATGGAAAGATACGTTCTTTCATGCAGAGCGTGTCTCTGTTTTGCAAGACTTCTACGAAGAGCTGAAAGACCTTCTTGTCGCTGATTCAGTTGTTACTGACACGCTTGCTGTTATTTATGAGGCTGTTGGTGAAACCTCCAAACTGAATGATCTTGAGACGTCGTCACCATCTCCGGAAGTTTCCGAGGAGACTGCTGACTCGGCCTTGACCGATGAGGCGATTGATGATGTGGAAACTCTTGACATGGTCGGTGAAGATGTTCCCGATGATGTCGAAGTCCCCGAGCTTGTCGCCGAAGAGTCTGGCGAGACGCAGTCTGCGGAAAAGGTTGCCACTAAAAGCGTTGAGCTCGATCAGGACCTGGGTTTGGATATTGATGGTCCCGAACTTGAGTTTGAGGAAGCTACCCCTGAAGATGAAGACGTATCACTTCCAGAGGTTGAGGAAGATGTAGAAGTCGAAGTTGAGATCGATCTCGATGACATGGGAGATCTGGATCTTGACTTTGACGAAGAGATAGCCTTCGAAGAAGAGGTCGCCGAAGAAGAGGTCGCCGAAGAAGAGGTCGTCGAAGAAGAGGTCGTCGAAGAAGAGGTCGCCGAAGAAGAGTGAAGAAGTGGTTGCTGAAGAAGTGGTAGAGCTGTCACTTGACGCCGATCCCGAATTTGACAGTGTTGAAAGCGGTACGCCTCTTGAGCCGTTTAACGATACGGATGACGCTGCACCTGTAGAAGAACTGGACGATTCTGGCGAGTTGGAAAGCCTTGAAGATCTAGACGAACTGGAAGAAGTCGAGACTGCTGAAGAGCTTGAAGAGGTTGAGGACCTGGAACCTCTGGAAGAGCTCGAAGAGTTAGACGAGATTGAAGAACTCGAAGTCCTCGAGGAGATTGAGGAGCTCGATGTCCTTGAGGATGTTGAACCGCTCGAAGAAGACAAACCTCTTGCCGCTGCATCGCCTGCTGAAAGAATAGATTTTGTTTCAGGTATCAATATTGATGCTGAGCTGGAAGAAGCCGAGTTTTATCTTCAGCAGGGCTTGTACGATGATTCTGAGAGGGTCGTGCAGACTCTGATGGAGGATCTCCCCGGATTGCCTGACTTACAGGCGAAGATGGATGAAATCAACCAGAGTCGTCAAGCTGCAGAAGCAGAGCCAGAAGCAACTGATTTTGTCGACATCATGTCTGCCTTGCAGGATGATGATCTCCTTGCAGCAACAGACTTCCTCGACTCATTCGGAGACAAAGCTGCCGCCGATGATGAGCTGTCACAGAAAACGGTCTCGGAGCTTGACTCTTCCGATACGGAATCTCACTTCAACCTCGGCATTGCCTATAAAGAGATGGGCCTTTATGACGATGCCGTTGCCGAATTTGAGAAAGCGGGGAGCGACCCGGCCCGCGCCCTTGATTGCCTTACTCTGACTGGCCAGTGTCACATGGAAGCGGGCGAAACAGACGCTGCAATGAACGCATTCAAGGCTGGTCTTGCTCATGAAGGGCTCTCTGATGATGGGCGCATGTCTCTTCACTTTGAACTTGGCATGCTTCACCAGATGAATGGCCAGCTGTTGGAGGCGTTTGAGTCCTTCCAGCTGGTCGCGGAGAAAGATCCTTTCTTTAGAGATGTTGCAGATCTTGTCAAGAATCTGCGCCGTGAGCTCGGCCTTGACGATAAAGATAATGATGACGGCCCTCAAGGGGATCGTGATCGCGTTTCCTATGTTTAACCTGGAGTGTGTAGTCAGCTTATGAGTTACCTGGAACATTATGGATTGGATCGGGAGCCTTTCTCCAACGCACCCGACGCACGTTTTTATTATAATAGTGACCTGCACAGTCAGGCCCTGTTGCGCCTGATGTATGCCGTTGACTCCAACAAAGGTCTAGCCGTCCTGGTTGGCGGTGTTGGCACGGGCAAGACAACTCTGGCCCGACGTATGCTGGATAATTTGCCAGAAGATCGTTACGAGTCTTCGCTGCTGGTTATGGTTCACTCCGGGATTACTCCTGAGTGGATTCTGACCCGTATCGCGCTTCAATTGGGAGTTGACGAGCCGGCGGGTGATCGCCTCAAACTACTCAAGCAGCTCTATACGCGTTTGCTTGAGATCGACGATGAAGGGCGGCGCGCAGTCGTCCTGATTGATGAAGCGCAGATGCTGCAAAGTCGTGAGCTGATGGAAGAGTTTCGCGGGCTGCTCAACCTGGAGATTCCGGGTAAGAAGCTGCTTAATATTGTTTTCTTCGGATTGACGGAACTGGAAGATTGCCTGGCCCTTGATGAACCCCTTGCCCAGAGAGTCGCTGTTAAATATCACCTCAAGTCGATGACTGTTGAAACGACGACATCCTATATCAAGCATCGCCTTCAGGTTGCTGGCGCCAAGCAAGTCTTCTATGACGCTGAGGTCATTCCCCTGATTCATCGCTACGCAGGTGGCGTGCCGCGACTGATTAACACCATCAGTGACAACTGTCTTTTTGAGGCCTATCTGCGCAAGATGCACAAAGTCGACTCCCGCATCGCTCATAGCGTGGCCGGAGATCTCGGTCTCTTGCAGCATCCTCTTTCGGAATTGCCACAAGCAAAGGTCAACGATGAACTTGCCGAAATCGAAAACATGCTCGAC
Organism: Desulfuromonadales bacterium; assembly: GCA_012974435.1. GTDB lineage: Bacteria > Desulfobacterota > Desulfuromonadia > Desulfuromonadales > BM103 > M0040. Next base: position 5,153 of record JAAXQF010000353.1, read on the forward strand.
AAGCTCGAACAAAAGCAATAACCCGAGTTTTTAAGCAATGCGGCCGGTTCAGTTCCCTGAGCCGGCTTTTCCTTTCTGTCCTCACGAAAGGGTCTAATATGAAAAACAGAATTCAAATATTACCTGAAAACCTCGCTAACCAGATTGCCGCCGGTGAAGTGGTTGAGCGGCCTGCCTCGGTTGTGAAAGAGTTGATAGAGAACTCCCTTGACGCCTCCGCCAGCGAAGTCTTTGTGGAGATAGAGAAGGGTGGTAAGGCCCTGATCAAAGTCACTGACAACGGTTGCGGCATGAAAAAGGACGATGCCTTCCTTTGTCTCGAGCGTCATGCCACCAGCAAGGTCTCCAGTGTCGAGGACCTCTTTGCTCTTCATACCATGGGGTTTCGTGGTGAGGCTCTGCCGGCTATCGCATCTGTTACCCGCTTACGTCTCACAACCCGCTCTGTTGATGATGAAGCCGGCTGGCAGATTTACGCTGAAGGTGGCACAATCCGCCAGGCGGATGCCGTTGGCGTTGCTCCCGGTACGGTCGTTGAAGTACGCAATCTTTTTTTCAACACACCCGGACGACGCAAATTCCTGCGAAAGGATGAAACTGAATTTGGACACATCGCCGATGTTGTCTCAAGATTGGCTTTGTCACGGCCGGATATCCATTTTCGCCTCTCGCATAATGGCCGGAATGTTCTTGAAGCGTACCGACACAATCGATTAGAGGAACGTGCTGCGGCCATGCTTGGTCGAAATGTTGCTGCTGATCTGTTGACGGTAGAGGCTGATTCCGGAAACGGCGAGATGTTGGTCGGCCTTTTGGGAACACCTGGAATAAGCCGCTCCTCAACAAATAATATTTACACCTATATCAACGGTCGTTTTGTCCGTGACCGGGTTGTACAACACGCCATTCTGGAAGCCTATCGGTCTTTACTGGAAAAACGACGTTATCCGATCGCTGTACTCTTTATCGATATGCCGCCCGAGACCGTCGATGTTAACGTCCATCCAACCAAGCATGAAGTCCGCTTTCGCAACCAGCAGCAGGTTCATGATTTTATTGTAACTTCGCTGCGTGATCGCTTGCAGCAGGTCTCTTTCGAACCTGGCCGAGTTTCAAGTGCGTTTCAGCCATCTTCCTTTGGTTCCACTCCTGTTGCTTCTGTACCGCAAACTTCTGAACAGCGGGTTTATCGCGAGCGTGTTCAGGAATCGCTGTCAGCCTTTAACGAAAAAGTCGCTAGCGCACCGACTATTGCGGCGATTTCAACAGTTAAGGGCGAAATTGACGGTTGGTCGTCAGGTCGCCAGGAGACACGACAGCTGCCCGAAGGGTGGCGCCTGATTGGTCAGTATCTGAACAGTTATCTCTTGTGCCAGGCTGACGACGAGCTGGTTCTGATCGATCAGCACGCTGCCCATGAGCGTATCGGTTTTGAGAGACTTCGCAAGCAGTTGGCAGCTGATGGCATAGAGAGTCAGGCCTTGCTCTTCCCGATGGTTCTCGAGCTGGAACACCGTGAGGCTGCTGTTCTGGCAGAGCACCTGGACGATTTCGCTCGCTTCGGCTTTGAGGTGGAAGCCTTCGGAGGACGATCTTTTACGGTGAAATCAGTGCCTGCCCTGGTTGCTGATGTCGATGTTGAACGCCTGGTCCGTGACCTGGCCACTGAATTGAATGAGATCGGTCGAGCTGCTCAACTTGATAATGAGATCGAGCGTGTCCTGGCCGTCCTTGCCTGCCACAGTATGGTGCGCGCAAACCAGGCTCTTTCCCAGAGTGAGATGCAGCAACTGTTACATGACCTCGCCGACATTGAGTTCGGCAGTTGCTGCCCACACGGTCGGCCGATTATGCATCGTCTGTCAAAACGTGAAGTTGAAAAGCTCTTCCATCGAGGCTGATAGTGTCGACTGAAATTGACAAGCGACCGGCGCTCCCTGTTATATGCGGACCGACAGCCGTGGGCAAAACGGCCCTGGCTCTGCAGTTGGCAGAGGTCTTTGACGGTGAGATCATCTCTGCAGATTCCCGTCAGGTCTTTCGCCTCATGGATATCGGTACTGCCAAGCCGACCATTGAGGAACAACAAAAAGCCAGGCATCACCTTATAGATGTGGCTTGGCCGGATGAAGAGTTTCACGCTGCTCATTTTTTGGCTCATGCCGAACCTGCTATAGAAGGCACCCTGCAAAGGAATAAACGTCCCTTCCTGGTTGGCGGTACGGGTCTCTATATCAAGGCTCTTACAGAAGGGCTTTTGGAGGCCCCTTCTGCTGATCAGGCGTTTCGTGATCGTCTGCATGCGAGGGCTGATCAAGAAGGTCGTTCGGTGCTACACGCAGAGCTTGCCAAGGTAGACCCTGAATCTGCCGCCCGCTTGCACCCAAATGATTTGATCAGGATTGTCCGTGCCCTGGAAGTCTACGAGCAGTCAGGAAGGCCCTTATCGTCCCTGCAGGATGACCATGGCTTTAGAGGGCAGCCGTATCGAACCATCAAGATCTGTTTGCACATGGATCGAGACATCCTGTATCAGCGAATAAACCAGCGTGCCGAAGTCATGTTTGAAGAGGGCTTGCTGGAAGAAGTAGAGTCCTTGTTGAAAGCAGGCTATGATCCTGCTTTAAAGACCTTGCGCACTATCGGTTATCGTCAGGCTTTCGCTCTGTTGAGTGGCGAGATGACATATGAGGAGGCTCTCGATAGTCTGCAGCAGGCAACAAGACGCTATGCAAAACAACAATTAACATGGTTTCGTAAAGACAAATCAATGATTTGGCTTGAATCCTCTGACGACTTTGTTACAATTCGTAAAATGATTGATGAATTCTATTGCATTTAGAAAAGGAGCGGTTGTTATGGCTAAATCACCATTCAATATTCAAGATCAGTACCTTAATCAGGCACGTAAGGAGAGAGTAGTTGTAGAAATTGCCATGATGTCTGGCGAAAAACTTAAAGGTCATATTAAGTCTTTTGACAGCTTTTGTGTTTTGGTAGACAGCAGCGGTGACCTCTTGCTTTACAAACATGCCATCACTTCGATCACCTCTGCAGACGGAAACTTCCGCTTACATGGCGGTCGCGACTGATTTTTATCTGGTCGATAGACACATTAAAGGTCCCTCGCCGGAAAACTCTGGCCGGGGGCCTTTGTCTTTTCGTCAAATAATTAGAAACAGCAGGTTTAATAATGCTTGAAATATTATCGGTAGAAGCTGGCAGTATTGCTGATGAACTGGGAATTCAGGCTGGAGACAGTCTTGTTGCAGTTAATGGCGAACCAGTCAACGACCTGGTCGATTACCTGATCGAGGAACCCAAAGAGTCGCTCCATATCGCATTGAGCAGAGCCTCTGGAGACGTGTGGGCGCTTGACATCGAGCATGATGCTGACGAACCGCTTGGCCTGGTTCTGCCACATCCGGAACCTAAGCAGTGCGGCAATAATTGTATCTTTTGTTTTGTCCATCAACTACCGCGTGGCATGCGTCGAACCCTCTATGTCAAGGATGAGGATTACCGCTTCTCCTTTCTTTACGGCGCTTACGTGACGCTGACCAACCTGGCTGAAGAAGACCTGCAGCGAATCCTCAATAAAAAGCTGTCGCCCCTGTACGTTTCAGTTCACGCTGCCGACCATATGTTGCGACAGAAACTGCTCGGCAACCCCGCACCTGATGTTATGCCGATTCTGCAGCAGTTGGTGGCGGGGAACATCGTGGTGCATACCCAGGTGGTGGTTTGCCCGCAGATCAATGATGGAGAACACCTGGCTCAAACCTGCAGTGAGTTGGTTGCTCTTGCACCTGGCGTTAAATCCCTGGCTGTTGTGCCTGTCGGGTTAACCGGCCATCGACAGCGACTTCCAGAACTGCGACCACATACTCGACAGGAAGCTCTTGAGTTGGTTGAATGGGTTGAAGCCACACAGGCGTCTCTCCTTGAGACGCTCGGCACACGGTTCATTTTTCCAGCCGATGAACTTTATCTGAAAGCTGAGAAAGAATTCCCCTCCCTCTCTGTTTACGAAGACCTGTCCCAGGTTGAGAATGGCGTTGGTTTGATTCCACAATTCAGATCACAGGCCGACGAGGTCCTCGTTATTGCAGAGCCTCTGGATCTTCCACCCATCAGTATGGTGACCGGGGTCTCCGCAGCCGATGATATTAAAGCCTTTACTCGAAGGCTTGCCGACAAATGCGGCCTTGATCTGCGTGTACATGTCATAGAAAACGATTTTTTTAGTGGCCATGTTACTGTTACAGGTCTTTTGACCGGTCAGGATTTACTTGCTCAGTTGGCTGAACAAGACTTAGGTGACATTCTAATGATCCCTGATGTTATGCTTCGAGAGGGTGAAGAGGTGTTTCTCGATGACGTGAGCATTGATAAGCTTGTAGAGCGTTTCGATAAACAGGTTGAAGTTGTCGCCGCAGACCCATGGGGGCTTTGGGATATGCTGGATACATTGAGTATGGAGCTTGGGTGAAAATTCTGTAAAGGCATATTTTTATTCTCTGCGTACTTTGCGCCTCCGCGTTAAATTGTTTAAGCTTTTTGAACTGAAAATATAAGGAGCAAACAGATGACCGATGAACAAATATCGTTAAGCCGCGCCGAGCAGGCCCTGGAAAATGGTGAAGCTGAAGAAGCTGTGCGGATTTTAAAGAGGTTTTTGCAGGAGCAGGGCGATAACAGTGATGCCAAGGCGTTGCTTGGTGAAGCCCTGATTGAAACCGGCCACCTGGAAGAGGCTGTTTCTATCCTCGAGGACGTTGCCGGCCTATTGCCGGATGATTTTGACCTGCAATATGATCTTGGTGACCTGTATTTTGAGCTCGGTCGGCCTGACGATGCCTGTAAGGTTTACGAGAGCGTTGTCTCACGTGCTCCTGATCAGGTTGACGCCAGGGTCAGCCTTGGATTGATCCATTATCATCAAGAGCGCATGGATAAAGCCGAAGCGTGTTATCGAGAAGCTTTGAAACAGAATCCTGAGTCAGCCTTTGCTTTGAACTCTCTGGGCGACGTCTGCTTTGCTACAGGTCGCAATGATGAAGCCCGTGAATGCTTTGAAAAAGCTCTGGCTCTGGATCCGGACGACCCGCAGGGTCATTTCAATCTGGCTGAATATCATTACGACAATGATGATCTACAGGAAGCCGAAAAGCATTGTCGCCGTGCCGTTACCCTCGACCCTGAGTTCTCCTTTGCCTACCTGACCCTCGGTAATATCTGTCTAGATCAGGAACAGGTTCAGGAGTCCGTGCACTGTTTTAAGGAATTCCTCAAGCTTGAGACAAGCCCGGCGTCGCAAGAAATCTGTGCGGAAGTTTCCGCTCTGATTGATGGGTTGAAGGGTGAGTCCTAGACATGGTGCGCGGCTTGACATTGCTGCTGCTTTTTCAGTTCAGTGGTGAAGCTGTTAGCCGTTTTTTTGACTTGCCGATTCCCGGTAATGTCCTTGGTTTGGGCTTCCTCCTCCTTGGCTTGACGACAAAGCTGGTTGATATCAAGTGGTTTGAAGAGGCCTCAGAACTTCTGTTGTCGAACATGGCCTTGTTCTTTGTGCCTGCCGGTGTCGGAGTCATGGTTTATGGTGATCTGATAGCTGCCGAATGGTTGCCGATTACCGTTGCTACTGTCTTAAGTACCTTTGTGGTCATGGCGGTCACCGGAAAAATTGCCCAGAACCTGGAGTCTTCAGCCGACGATGATGGGGGTGAAGATGCTTGAGACCCCATTGTTCGGCATCACTCTAACTCTTGTCACCTATCTGCTATCGCAGAAGCTCTACCGACGTGTCGGTAAGGTCTGGGCTAATCCGGTGCTGGTTTCGATCGTCTCGATCATCCTGCTGCTGCAACTCTTTGACCTTGAATATCGTGATTATTCCCGTGGCGGCGATGTCCTGCTCTTTTTGCTGGGCCCATCGGTGGTTGCTCTGGCAATTCCTCTCTATCAGCGTCGTGAGGAGATCTGGAAGCGCAAGAAGCCAATCATGGTGGGTATCTTTGCCGGTTCACTCGCGTCGATCATTTCTGCCTGTGGATTGGCCTGGGCCCTCGGCGGTAGCCGTGAAGTCATCCTCTCGTTGGCCCCCAAATCCGTTACCACGCCAATTGCAATCAGCATTGTCAATAAGATCGGCGGCATCGCACCCTTAACGGCAGCTCTTGTTGTTCTTACAGGATGTATCGGCGCAGTCTGTGGCCCGGAATTCTGCAAGCGCATCGGCATAACCTCACCGGTGGCCACTGGCCTGGCTGTTGGGACCTCTGCTCATGGTATCGGAACTGCCAGGATGCTGGAGGTGGATCGACTGTCTGGAGCTGTCGCTGGTCTTGCGATTGGGTTAAACGGTTTGATGACAACCTTCCTGTTGCCTCTTCTGATGGCGATTGCGGGGAATTTGTGATTCTGCACTGCGAATCGTGAACTGATAACTGAAGACACAAAAAAGCCCCGGATTCCTCCGGGGCTTTTTTGTCGTTATGTGGTGAATCTTTAGAGGCCCAACTGCTTGAAGAAGTCATTGCCTTTGTCATCAACCAGAAT
>JAAXQF010000357.1 GCA_012974435.1 Desulfuromonadales bacterium
GTATTAACTGTGCTGCATGTGCAGAAGTCTGTCCTGTAGTTGCAATCAGCGAACAGGGTGAAGTTCATGTAATCGACAAAGAGACCTGTGTTGATTGTGGTGCCTGTGACAGCGTCTGTCCAGTCGATGTAATCAAGTGGGAGACAACGGCCTAAATTCATCAAATCATGGTGTGCAACAGATTTGTGCCAATGCTTTACCTCCTAAGGCTCTGCCTAATCTCCCGTTAGGGAACGGCCGAGCCAATAGGAGACTTTACTGTTTTCTGGTAGCTTCTGTGCAGAAAGGAGTTTGCGTATGGGAATGAAAATGCCGAAAGTTATGGGCTGTTCAGTTGAAAACTGTGCCTACAACGCCGATAAAAACTGTCATGCCATGGCCATCACAGTGGGTGAGCCCGCAGGAGACCCCTCCTGCGACACGTTCTTCACTGCTGAACAGCATGGCGGTGTCATGGATATGACCGCCGGGGTCGGCGCATGTAAATTGGCCGATTGTAAATTCAACAAGGATTACGAGTGCTCAGCCTCCGGCATCTCAGTCGGAATGCAACAAGGCCAACCAGATTGTATGACCTTCGAGGCAAATTAGTTTCATAACGGGTAGCACAGAAGCTTTATGTTCATGGCCACAGGACCTAACCCCCTTGTGGCCATTTCTTATTGGTCAGGTATTTAAAGTTGTAACTTGCTACCTTCAGTATGACCACTAAAACGATCTGGCATTTTTTGGGGACAGGCTGATCAACGAGGGTGCTTTCAACATTCTCAGACTTCAGAAGGCAGAATTAATAGACTGAATGGTGTTGAATGGACGGGCCTGAGATAAGTATAAAGTCTATTGGCTAACGTACTTGCTTTCTTGTGTAGCAGTGATAAATGTAAACTAAGTAAGAAGAAACACCAGAAGCCCACAAGTTCAACCCTGTAAAAGCGTTAATAAGACTGACTTCTATTCATCAATTGTCGAAAAGGAGATTCACCATGTTCGAGGAAGTTGATGTGCAAGAAGCAATAAAGCGATCGATTCAAGTGGAAAAAAATGCCCGCGATTTCTATCGTCTGGGGGCGTCTCACATGAAAGATGATCAGGCCAAAAAGACCTTTGAGTTGTTAGCCCGCGAAGAAGCAGAACACGCCAAGTGGTTCTATGACATCTACGAAGGAAATGATATCCCCGATTTCGATGCTTTTATGGCAGTTGATCCAGATACAGATTCGAATTGGCTGAGCGATCTTGAGAAGCACCTCATGGAAAAACTTACTGTACGACGGGCGATGGAGTTGGCCATAGAGAAGGAGCTGAACCTTGAGAAGTCGTTACGTCAGTTGGCCGATAAAATTGCCGATTCGAGAGTACGCGATGTCTTTTTATTAAACGCCGTGTCAACTCACCATCACTATGAACTGATCGAGTCCGAATATGCTCACCTGATGGGGATGGTGCACGAGACAGACATCGACACCTTTGTCCGGGAGTGACAAGACAAACCTCCCAAAGAGACTTGGACTCTTTGAGGATCTTTACAGCCGGTTCCAAAACTTCTTCAATCTGATATGTCGAGCTGTTGGCGCACAGAATTGAGCGTTCCACCAGATAACAGATGCTGCCGCTGTCGCTCCGAGACATCGATAAGAGTCATGATTTCGCGATTGCCGATTTGTACCGGGATTTCGGTTGCACCATCCGCCAGCCGCTCTTGGACTTCATTGAAGGTAATCTCATCCCCCTGGCCGATCTCTGCATAGTCATCCGGGTTTTTAAATATTAAAGGCAGGATTCCAAAGTTACAGAGGTTTGCTTTGTGAATACGGGCGAAGCTCTTAACAATTTTTGCCCTCACTCCAAGGAAACGCGGAGCCAATGCTGCATGTTCACTTCGACCACCAGAGCCACCTTGGCATGCAATGTCTTAGGTAGGCTGTCGAGTTTGGGAAACGGCTTAATGTTGGGGCCGTGGAAAATCTCAGTTTTTGAGTGCTTCAAGTTCGGGAAGATGATCGAGGAGGTATCGACGATGTACTGCTCCGGTTCGGCAATCCGTGGATATGCCATCTCAGCAGCCAACTTGCGCGGGTCACTAATGACTCCCTTCAAAGCTGAGGCCGCAGCGGTTTCCGGTGAACAGAGATAGACTTGATCTCCCTTGGTGCCAGATCGGCCGGGAAAGTTGCGCGGAAAGGTCCGCAGGCTGACCTGGTCAGTTCCGGGCGCCTGCCCCATGCCGATACAGCCGAGGCAGCCGGACTGGTGGATGCGCGTGCCAGCTAACAACAGCGGCATCACAGCCCCTTGGTTGGCCACATTCTCCAACACCTGCCGACTGCCCGGATTGACATGAAAGGACAGGTCATGGGCTACGTGCTGTTCTTTGATGATCCTGGCCGCAACCATCAGATCCCGGTAGCTACCGTTGACGCTTGAACCCACAATCACCTGATCGACTTTGGTCCCGGCGACATCTTTTATTCGCTTGATATTACCTGGTGAGGTCGGGCAGGCGATCAATGGTTCAACGGTTGATAGATCTATCTCGTCATATTCATCGTAGACACAACCCGAATCAGCCTGCAGTTTCTGCCAGTCGTTTTCGCGACCCTGTGCTGACAACCACTGTCTGGTCCGTTCATCGGACGGGAACACAGTCGATGTGGCACCTAATTCAGTACCCATATTGCCTATGGTCATCCGGTCGGTAGCGGACAGACTTGCGACACCGGGGCCGTAATATTCGACCACTTTGCCAACGCATCCTTTGACATCGTAACGCCGCAGCATCTCCAGAATGACATCTTTAGCACTCACCCAGTCGGGTAGACTGTTGATCAGTTTGACTCCGAGCACTTTCGGGCAGGGCAAGTGGTAGGGATGACCCGCCATTGCCAAAGCCACATCCATGCCTCCGGCACCGATCGCCAGCATTGAAACACCTGCCGCCCCCGGGGTATGGCTGTCGGCTCCAAGCATGGTCAAGCCGGGACGACCGAAACGTTCCATGTGAACAATATGGGAAATGCCATTGCCTGGTTCCGAATAATGGACTCCGTAGTGAGCGCAGGCAGTGCGCAAGAATTTGTGATCATCGGCATTTTTAAAATCGGTCTGCAGCAGATTGTGGTCGACATACTGCGCGGCCAGGTCGACTTTGACCCGATCAATGCCGAGAGCTTCAAATTCCAACATCGCCATGGTTCCAGTGGCGTCCTGCAGAAGGGTGTGGTCAATTTTTAAGGCGATTTCTTGGTCGGGAACCAGCTCCCCGGAAACAAGGTGGGCAGTGATGATTTTTTGAGTCAGATTCTTTGCCATTTCAGCTCCTTTTCCGCAACGATCCGGCTAAGGTCAAGAGAGATGGCAGTGGTTGTTCAAGGCTAAAAGTTCTGGCGAACGAACTCTCCTTCGGTTTTCTCAGTGTCGTATTACTGCTCGTGCCAGCTCCCTTCTACGAGTAGACCCATGATAAGACTCTTTCTTGTCTTACGTGCCTACTTTCACAATAACCTGAACATGCCGCGAGAGTAAAATTTCCCAATTTGCAGGGGCTGTTAGAATTTCGCATCTTGGCCAATATGGGCACTGCAAATCAATAAGAGATGATGGTTTTTGTCCAGAAGTACCTCCCAAACATAATATTCTATAGAACAATAACTTAGCATGGTGCATCTGGAAACTCTCGAAAAACAAGATATGATTAAGGAGCTTCAGAATCACAAATATACACAGGACTGGAGGATTTATGGGAAGCAAAGGACGTGAGATTGTCGGGCTGGATGTAAATGAGCTGCTGACCTTACTGCGAAAAGCCTATGCTGACGAATGGCTCGCTTACTACCAGTATTGGACGGGTGCAAAGATAGCCAAAGGGCCGATGAAAGAAGCCGTGATTGCAGAACTTGAGCAACATGCCATCGAGGAGTTGAACCACGCCTTGCTGGTTACCAACCGCATCATTCAGTTGGGAGGTGACCCTGTGACCGATCCACGCGACTGGTTCAAGCTCACCAATTGTACCTACGAGCCGCCGGATGATCCTTTTGTCAAGACGCTCCTGGTGCAGAATATCGCAGGTGAACAGTGCGCTATCGATGTCTACACGCGGTTGATGGACATTACCAAAGACAAAGACCCAATCACCTACAACATCGCCCTACAGATCATCGAACAGGAAGTTGAGCACGAAGAAGATCTGCAGGCTCTATTGGAGGACTTTGAGCTGATGATCTCTGCGATCAAGGGGTAACCAGGGGGGCTAGAACAGTTCAGGCTATATCCAATACAGGGATTCTGCGATGGTGGTTGCGAGTTTTTCTTCAGGGACACTTTTCCCCTCCCACCCCTCAAATTTTGGTTTGGACCGCACGCATATGAACCTCGTTGTTAACTTGTTGGCTCTTAACAGTTACTATAGGTCACGGTCTTGGGGTCTGACGATGAGTGTGTCAGTAGCAGGCAGTTCCAGACGCTTATATTCTCACTATTAACTAAGTATAATGACGCATCTTCAATTATGAGGTCCAAAATGACAAGACGTTGGGAATGCTCTGTCTGTGGCTATATACATGAAGGGAGTGAACCTCCAGAATCCTGTCCAATCTGTTCTGCGGATCGCTCTAAATTCATTTTATTAGATACGGGGAAAAGCAGTCTTTTTCATGAGATGCTTTCTGTCTTCAAGCTTCATCCTGTATTGGCTCATTTCCCAAGCGGGTTAATACCAACGGCTGTTTGTTTTCTAATGGTCTATTTAGTTACGGGGAAAGCAGATTTTGAGGTTGCCGCTTTCTTGCTTGTTGTATTTGTTACGATAGTCGTTCCCCTCTCGGCTGGGTCTGGTATACACGACTGGTATAAATATTTAAATGCGCGGCGAGCACCTGTATTCTATAAAAAGTTAGGCTTAGCGTTGACGTTATTTACATTTGGCCTGATAGCAATAACAATTCGCTATAGTCAACCAGCCCTAATGGAAACTAATGACTGGTATCGCTGGCTCTATTTATTTTGCATAATTGGCATGCTGGGTTGTGTGGGGCTTCTTGGGCACTATGGCAGTGTCCTGGCTGCTCAAACAGTACAGAAGCAAAAGAGGACAGTTTCTAAAAATAAGGTCGAATAAGTGACAAGCTAGCCTCAGGAAAATAAAGTGTCCCAACAACCACCACTTCTGAGAAGAAAATCGGCTTCTTATTGATAGAGCCATTTAGGAAGCGCTTAAATCCGTAAAGCTATGGCCACCTGGGCTCGATCCTTGGTGGCCTTTTCAAAGATGCCCGGTCTTGTAGGTGTCTGTTTACAGAAGGCGCTGTAGGTCTAAACGAAAGGAACTTAAGACCATTAGTGGGTATTTTGTTTTATTTTGAGAAATTTGGAACTCTAGCTTAACCCATTACACTTTTCGTATTCTACTTCTGCATATATACGTCGCTGTGAACGATTGATTCGAGCCAATGATGCCAGCTGCGGTTTATGGGTTGCTTCTTTCGGTTGGTTGGCTGCCTTGGGGAATGCCGATCAAATAGGTGAGCGGAGTCAACCCGAAATTGGAGGGTTTTTCGCCAATCTGCCAATTGTAGCCATTATCTCCGAGCTGAGCGACTATGCTGCGTAGTTCATCAGCCCTATAGCTGCGCAGACAGGAAACGATGCCGTCAAAAAGAGCCAGCAACGGCACTAGCGGAATCAGATAGACCCAGAAGAAACGCGACAGGTAAAAAGGACGACAGAGCGGTGTCAGTAGCAGCACGATTAGTGGGATCAGAAGCGCAAGCATTAGGGCCGGCAGCGACCTGTTGGTTAGTTCAAACAAGGCAATCCCTTGACCTTTTTTTACAGCCTGTCGCAGGATGTGCCCTAGCGCCTCGGGACGGAAATGATGCGCGGAGGTAAAGAGAGTGTAAAATCCCGACAGCTGCTCCGGTGGGCCTAGGGCATCGACCGGCCCCGGCCACCAGCCGATCTGTTGCGGATACCGTTTTTGGAGTTCCAAGCCAGCACGGGGATTGGGGTACAGGTCAGTCAACCAGAGCTGCAGGGGTTGCGCCAAATCTTTATGCAGCGAAGGATAAAATCGCTGCCAAGGGCCACCGCCACCGGAGCACAGATCGATGATTCTCCGCGTTCCGCAGCGATTAAGGGACTCAAGCAGCAAAGGCCTAATCGGCGCGTAGGGATCAGTCAGAGTCATCACCGTCTGCAGGAAATCTGTTGTACCGTCACGCAGGGCGGCGGGGCACCAAGATTGGTCTTCGATCTCCATGAACTGTCGGCGGTTCATATAGAGCCTTTGCGATGGGCCAAAGCCATTCGGCTTGAGTTCAAATAATAGTCGATGAGTGTCTGCAGTCAATTATAACAGTTTATCGGCCTTTCAGATCTTGCGGTTCTACTGTAGCGGTTATAATCCCCTCAAATTTAATAGACACTCTTGGCCTTTGCAGTGTCTTGTATATGACGACTTACGAGAAGAGAAACGGCTTCTTATTGATAGAGACATTCAGTAAGCTCATTAATCCACAAAATAAAGGCCACCTGGTAACGGGTGGCCTTTCCTATATGTCAGGGTCTGTGAGAATTTCGCATTACAGCCGATTTTGCGCTTGTCAAACAATGAGAGAGGATAAACAAGAAAGAAACCTTTACCTTGCGGTAGAGGGGGCGTAGATTAGTAAAAGCATATTTGATGCTTTCCTCGGGGGATGGAAAATGATCAACAGGCTTGCAGAGTTTCATATAAAAAGAACGTGAACCGCTGTTGTCGGCTTACGCTGATCAGCGGTTTTGTCGTTTGTACTTGTAACTTCAGGTCTGAAATATAGAGGAGAGGTGAACTTCATGCTTATACGAGTTATGTACGATGATGGTAAGTTTGACATGGTTAAACCTAAAATGCTGGACCTCTTGTTGGAAACGGAGAAGCTGACTAGCTTTAAACGCTCGGATAGTTGGGCTGTCGTCGGTCGTGACACTCTTAGGAGTAGTAGATCGCAAGGGCACAAAGGTGCAGAAAGACGAGCGTGTTAAGGACAAGTCAATCTTAGGTCTATATGTTTCATTTGTAAATCATGCCTTCTGAGAAGAAAAACGGCTTATTATTGATAGAGACATGTAGGCAGCTAAAACAATGGCCACCAGGGTTCAATCCTTGGTGGCCGTTTTCTTATATGTCAGGGGTTCTAAGAATTATACGTTTTGGCAAACTTGAAGCTTTCAAAACAATACGAGAGATAAATAAGACATATAGAATTTCTCCCATAAACACCTGATGGGTTTAGACTTGTGAGGGATTTTTGAGAGGGCTGTGGTATATATTGGGATCCAATGATAAAGTCAAAAATGTCTTTAAGCTGGGACGGAAATCTGCGGGTCTAAATTCAATCGAGTTATTAAATGTCGGCGGAGAGCTCATGGAGAACAAAGAGATCAAAATCACAATTGACCCGAATGGCAACATCCAAAGAAAGGTCATTGATAAGCCACTATCCGAAGTCCAAAAACCGAAGCTTATAAAGAGGATTGTTTCTACCCTGGCTACAACAAAGTAAGTTATCATCTATAAGATGCAAATTGGCCTACCTTTACCGGAGAGGCCATTCTTATAATGCAGGGGGCTTACAAGGGAGCAGCGAATGTTGCAGATGAAATGCCCAAAATGTGATGGAACCATTAGCTCCCCATTTCTTGTTGAGATGGGTTCTGTCACATGTAATCAGTGTAACGAAAATGTTATCGTCAAGGATGTGTTCGTCACAACCGAGGCTTTCACTATGTACCGAGACACTCTCCTCAGCCGAATCCGTCATTACCGGGATCTTTTGAAAGAAGTTGAAAGAGAAAAGATGTCGCTGGGGAATAGTGATGACTCATCCACGGTGGCCCAACAAAGTCTGAATCAAACTTATACCGCCCTTCGGGAACTATTGGAGGCTTCAAGGGAAAATTACCGATTAAAAATCTCTCAAGATTTACCTTTAGACATCGAATGGGAAGGGAGTCTAGCCAACGGGAGTTTGTTAAATTTGTGCACCAATGGTGCCGCTATAAAAGCGAAGAGACTACATGGCTCTCCACAGAAGGGTTCAGAAGTTAAATTGCGATTAGCCTTGCCAGAGAATACGGAACCTTTATCCATAGATGCGAAAATCGCATGGGTTAAAAAAAGCAAGCAGGATGAGGAACAAAACAACATCTCGGTGGGCGTAAGTTTCGTCAATTTAAACGAAAAAGCCAGAGCCTGCATATGGGACTATATTTTGGCTCACACAAGAACTCCTGATCCCTTGGGAAAATAAACTCGATCCACGCAATTTCTTAAAAAGAACGACATATAGAATGCTTTTATGATTCTTGTATTGCAGGGATTTTAGTAAACAACTCTGATGATCTGATTTCTGCTATCCAAAATAATGTGGGATATTTAGGAAAAAGTTCCTCTTTACTACAGAACTCAAAATCTCCCACAAAAGGATTCTTAAATATCATAGTCAGTAGAAGAAAACTGGGTTTAGATTCTTTTATTGCTATGTATTCGGTAACTTAGTAATATCGACATCCATCTTTATTGCAAGTTTTTGCGTATATTAGGAGATATTTGTGAATACAAGATTGAAAATTCTTGTTGTTGATGACGAGTTCTTTTACAGAAATATCCTGAAAGACGCCCTGAAAGATCGATACGACATCATAGAAGGGGAGAATGGTGAGGATGCCATCACTCTTGCCAAAGCACGGAAACCCAATCTGATTATCATGGATGTTGAAATGCCGATAAAAGATGGGATTGATGCTTGTCGTGCTCTAAAGGAGAGTCCAGAGACCAGAAAAATCCCTATCATCTTGTTCACCTCACTTTCAAAAAAGGAAGACATTTCTCGTGGGTTAAAGGTTGGGGCTGACGATTACATTACAAAACCGATGTGTCTTCCAGAAATCCTTGCACGGGTGGGCGCCCATCTCAGGCCCAAAGATTACTATTCCGATTTAGAACCAAGAGATTTGATATTGCTCCTTGAACTGGCAGAACACATTTCTGCGATACGCAATCCGATGACCATACTACATCTGATCGTTGACAAGATGTCGGACATGGTTGATAACGCTCGCTGCTCCATTGTCAGTATCAATGATGACGGCGTCCCCTATGTCAAGGCCAGCAGCGACCTTGAGATCCACGAAGAGATAATGTTGGAACTATGTAACTACCCTGAAATCGTCAAGGCCCTTGATTCCAAACAGCCAATCATAATCAATGACATAAAAAATGACCCTCTTATGGATTCTGTAAGTGCACAGATTAAAGGCCTTAATTTCAACGCAATCATTGTCATTCCGGTCATTAAAAAGGAGAGCGTCATAGGGACTTTCCTCTTACGGATGGCGACACCGCTGTCCGATGGTGTCACCAAAAGAATCCACAAGTTGTGTCAATTGGTAGCAAACCTGTCCGCTAACGCCCTAGAAACTGCGATACTGTTCGAGAGGACGCAAACCTCACAAGAGTATTTTGAGGAGATGTCCATTCGAGACGGATTGACAAAGCTCTACAATCATCAACATTTTCACGACTGCCTAGAAAAAGAGTTCAGCAGAGCGGGCCGCTATCACACGCCCCTCTCTCTGGTCTTTTTTGACATAGATAACTTTAAGAGGATTAACGACACTTATGGCCATAAACATGGAGATATGGTGCTCAGTGCAATCGGTAAACACACGAAGAGCATAGCCAGACTGAGTGATGTGCCCGCACGATATGGTGGAGAAGAATTTGCAATTGTCCTCCCGAACACTACCTCAGAAGGAGCTCTGGGGATGGCTAACCGATTAGGCACGCTAATTCGTGAACACACGTTTGAATGTCTCAATGGTGAAAACGTCACTATCAGCTCGGGAACCTCAACCTTCACAGATAACAGTGTCCAATCTAGTGATCAACTTGTGCAACTTGCTGACGAGGCAATGTACAAGGCGAAGGCACTAGGTAAGGATCGTATCTCGCAAGCCTGAAGCTTCAAGCCCCTGCTCTTGAGAAGTGATTGTTGTTTATCACAGTTTACAGTAAAGGAAAGCCCCAGAATGTTCCAAGAGTCAGGGCTTACTTAAAAGTATTGCTGCAAGTGATTCTCACATAACCTTGGGAGTTATCGGACATATGTCGAGGTGTTTAGCGCAAACCTAGACAATTTTTGTCCGATCAAGTTCCTATTAGTACATCTAAAAGTTTAAGGTTTTTGGTGCCTTTCTCTGGGTGCTCTGTGCCTTAGTGGTGACGCTTTGAACTTGATTTCATCTACGTGCATCAGCTTTTATCTGCGCTCAATTAACACTTTTGCACTTAACCTTAAACACCCCCCCCGTTTTCCTCCATCCTTGACGAAACAAGTTTATTGCCGTAAATTTAGCATGTTAATAAATTTCGGTGGGGAATGCTCCGCCATTTGTATTGAATCAA